>NZ_KB290536.1:0-7345 GCF_000282835.1 Pandoraea sp. B-6
GGTGCGCTCAGCGAGAAAGGCGGCATAAGCAAAGTGGTAGCGAACGATAAGTGCAGGACAGCGAAGACGCCGGGGAGAGCCCGGCGTTTTGCATATGGGGGGATGAAAAAGCGAGGGATGGAGGCGAGCGAGAGGAGACGCTAGGAGGCACTAGGAGAAGCAAGAAGGAGGTAGGAGGAGAAGAGGGACTGGAGAGGCGTGGGCGACGACGCGGCCGTCCTGCGGCAGATGCGGAGCACGCGCGGGGCGGGTGCGGCGTCGCGATGGCGATGGAGACGGGCGGTGTCGACGGGACAGGGGCGGTGTGGGGGGAGGCGTGGGAAGCGGGCGGTGTCGGTGGGGGGACTGGGGGCGTGGAGGGGGATGGACCGGGGCCCCTTTCTGCAGCGAGTTGGGTTTATGTTTGAGAGGCGGAAAGGGGCCCCGGTCCGTCTAGGGGAGTGGTGTTGAGTTCAAATCACGGATGTGGTGCAAAAAAATGCATGGGGCGCACGAAAATCGTGCGAAAGGGATAAAAAACGGCACGGGCATGGATATTGCACGATCTCGACACAGCAATTTGCGGAGAAGCAAATGGTCGAGAGCTACAACGAGATGGCGAGCATCACGGGTGCGACGCGTGCGCATTACCGGCGGTTTGACGATTGGCTTAAGTGTCAGTCCGAGGATGTCTTGCACCACAAGCGGGCCGAGGCCGACTTGGCGTTCCGGCGAGTGGGGATCACATTTGCTGTGTATGGCAATGAGGCGGGCACAGAGCGCTTGATCCCATTCGATTTGATCCCACGAATTGTTCCTGCTCACGAATGGCAGACCTTGCAGGCGGGATTGCGCCAGCGTGTGGACGCGTTGAACCGGTTCGTTCATGACGTCTACCATGAGCAGGACATCTTGCGTGCCGGGGTCATTCCGGCGGAGCAGGTACTACAGAACGCACAGTATCGTCCCGAGATGCAGGGGGTGGACGTACCGGGCGACATTTACGCACATATCGCGGGTGTGGATGTCGTGCGGGCGGGGGCGGGCGACGATGGCGTGTTCTACGTGCTGGAGGACAATCTCAGAGTGCCGTCCGGCGTGTCGTACATGCTGGAAAACCGCAAAATGATGATGCGGTTATTCCCTGAACTGTTCGCGAGAAACCGGATTGCGCCGGTCGAGCATTATCCTGACCTGTTGCTAGACAGTCTGCGCGCCGTGGCGCCGGTGGGGGTCGACGATCCTACCGTCGTCGTCATGACCCCGGGCATCTACAACTCCGCGTACTTCGAGCATGCCTTTCTGGCGCAACAGATGGGTATCGAGTTAGTCGAGGGGCAAGACCTGTTCGTCGAGGACAACCTCGTCTACATGCGAACCACCAATGGTCCGAAGCGCGTCGACGTCATCTATCGCCGAATCGACGACGACTTTCTCGACCCGTTGGCCTTCCGCGCCGACTCCACCTTGGGCGTGCCTGGCTTGCTCAGCGTCTACCGGGCGGGGCGTGTCACCTTGGCCAATGCCATCGGGGCCGGCGTTGCCGACGACAAATCCATCTACCCGTTCGTGCCGGACATGATCGAGTTTTACCTCGGTGAGAAGCCCATTCTCAACAACGTTCCGACCTACCAATGTCGTCGAGCGGACGATCTCGCCTACACCCTCGACAACCTTGGCGAACTCGTCGTCAAAGAAGTGCATGGTGCCGGAGGCTACGGCATGCTCGTGGGCCCGGCGGCCACCCGAGCCGAAATCGAGGCATTCCGCCAACGGCTCATCGCCAAACCCGACGGCTACATCGCCCAACCTACGCTCGCACTGTCCGCGTGCCCCACCTTCGTCGAGGCCGGCATTGCGCCGCGACACATCGACCTGCGTCCCTTCGTGCTCTCCTCCGGCAAAGGCGTCACCATGGTGCCGGGCGGACTCACCCGCGTTGCGCTTACCGAAGGCTCACTCGTCGTCAATTCCTCCCAGGGCGGGGGGACAAAAGACACCTGGGTACTCGAAAAATAAGCCACGTTCGCCGGACACGACAAAAAATCCTATCGGGAAGCCATCATGCTCAGCCGTACCGCCGATCACCTGTTCTGGATGGCTCGCTACATGGAGCGGGCCGAAAACACCGCACGCCTGCTCGACGTCAACTTGCAGAACCTGCTCTTGCCGCAAGATGCCATCGACGACGACGACGATGCCGACGGCGCCCGTGCGCACGCCGGCACCTTCAACGACGAGGCTGGCTGGCGCGCCACCTTGCGCATCTCCGAACTCGAGCCCGCGTTCAATCGCAAACATGGGCGTGCCACGCGTGCCAATGTCCTCGACTTCGTCGTACGTGACCGCGATAACCCGTCGAGCATCGCCTGTTGTCTCGAGGCGGCACGCGAAAACGCGCGCGCCGTGCGGGGCACGCTCACCACCGAACTATGGGAAACCGTCAACAGCACCTGGCTCGAATTTCCGCGCATGCTCGACTTGCTGGAGCGCGACCCGGCCCAACTATTCGAATGGGTCAAAGTGCGCTCGCACCTCTCGCGCGGCGTCAGCTTCGGCACCTTGTTCCAGGATGATGCTTTCTACTTTACTCGGCTGGGCCTATTCCTGGAGCGCGCCGACAACACCGCGCGAATTCTCGACGTCCGCTTCCACGAAGCCGTGCGCACCGACCGCGCAGGCCCCGACGCCTCCCATCCCACCGACTTCTACTACTGGTCCGCCGTGCTGCGCAGCGTGTCCGGCTTCGAGATCTACCGCAAAGTCTACCGAGACGTGATTACCCCAGAGCGCGTCGTCGAACTGCTCATGCTCAACGCGCACATGCCACGCTCCTTGCTCGCCTCGCTCAGCGGCGTATGCGAAAACCTCGCCACCCTGTCCAATGCCCAGTCCGGGGATGTGGAACGCTACGCGGGAAAATTACAAGCCGAACTCAAGTACACCGACATCCAGCAGATCCACCAACAAGGCCTCCACCCCGTCCTGACTGCATTCCTCGAGCGCGTCTCCGTGCTCGGCAACAAGATCAGCCAGACCTTCCTGATCCCGCTCGCCGCCTGATGCCATGCGCCTGACCATCCGTCACGAGACCACCTACCGCTACGACACGCCGGTGCGTTACACCATCCAGCAGCTTCGGCTCACGCCTGCGGCGTCCGAAGTGCAGCGTATCGCGCACTGGCGGCTGAGCGCGCCCGGCAAACTCACGCCCGCGCGCGACGCGTTCGGGAACGACATGCATACCCTGGTACTTCATCAGCCGCACAGCGAAATCCATCTCATGGCCGAAGGCGAGGTCGACACCACACCGCTTATCGATGGACGGCTCGGCGAGACGACCCACGCCGTACCGGTGTTATCCTTCGCGAGCCCGACGCCGCTCACCGCGCGCAACGACGCCATCGACGCGCTTGCCGCCGCCGCCGGCGTGACCACGCCGGGCGAACTGCTGGCGCTCGCGGCCACCCTCTGCGAACAAGTCGACTACGAATCCGGAATCACCGGCGTGACCAGTACCGCCGCACAGGCACTTGCGCTTGGGCGAGGCGTCTGCCAGGATCATGCTCACCTGATGCTCGCCGTTTGCCGTGCGCGTGGCGTGCCGGCGCGATACGTCAGCGGGTATATCGATCCGGGCGACGTGCCGCACGCGGCCAGTCACGCATGGGTCGACGTGTGGCTCGACGGGGCGGGCTGGGTCAGCATCGACGTGACTCATGCCTGCTTCGCCAGCGGCAACTACTGCCGATTGGCCGTCGGACGCGATTATGAGTCTGCCGCGCCCGTCAGAGGCATGCGCAGCGGCGGTGCGACAGAAGCGCTGCACGTATCGGTCACAGTCGATACCGTGCCGCTCGATCAACAACAATAGCTTTCAGCGTGCCTGGGCCGAGGGCCCCGCACGGCAAGACAGGAACGACATGACGTATTGCGTGGCCATGAAGCTCGATGCCGGGCTCGTCTTTCTCGCCGATACCCGAACCAATGCGGGCGTCGATCACGTGAGCACCTTTCGCAAGATGCTCGTGTTCGAGCGCGCGGGCGAGCGCGTGCTCGTCCTGCTCTCGGCGGGTAACCTCGCGCTCACGCAGGCCGTGCGCCAACAACTTGTCGAAGCGCGCGACACCGAAACGCTGTGGAACGCCAAAAGCATGACCGACGTCGCGCGCGTCGTCGGCCAGGCGATTCGAGACGTCCACACACGCGATGCCAAGGCGCTCGAAGCCTTCGGTGTCGACTTCAATTGCAGCTTTCTGCTCGGCGGGCAAATCGCCGGTGCGCCGAGCCGCCTTTATCAACTGTACTCCGCAGGTAACTTTATCGAAGCGTCGTCGGTCAACCCGTACTTCCAGATCGGCGAGTCCAAATACGGCAAGCCCATCATTGATCGGCTCGTCACGCCCGCGACCTCGCTCGACGACGGCGCCAAGTGCGCGCTGATTTCCATGGATTCCACGCTTCGCTCCAACGTCTCCGTGGGGCTGCCGCTCGATCTTCTCGTGTATGAAGAAAACAGCCTGCGCGTGACGCGGTTCGCGTCGCTCGACGACGAAAACGTCTACTACAAGATGATCCACGAATCGTGGGGGGCACGCCTGCGCCAAGTGTTCGACGAACTGCCCGAACCGCAGTGGGCTGCCAGCGAAGTTAGCCGGCCCGCAGCGCTGCCGCCACGCGCCGCGCCGCCCGAAGGCGCGCCGGGCGCGGACGACGCGTCCAGCGTGCAGTCGCTCGCGCAAACGTTCTCGCTAAAGATGCCGAGCTGAGCCGTCGCGGCATGACCATAAAAAACGGCGTGACCGCGAAGTCACGCCGTTTCGCCGGGTAGCCAGGGACCAGGACCTCAGCGAGACGCTGCGCGCGCCAACAGCGCGTCGCCTCGGTCACTGCGCCAATATAGCCAGACGCTGATGGCAAGCGTCAGCATTTCAGTGATCAACAGCGTGTACCAGATCGCCGCGCCGCCGAACCCAACATTGAGCAGCCAAAGAATGCCCAGCAGTAACACCCAGCTTCGCAGCATGGCAATGGCCGCCGACGGTCCCGGTGACTCCACGGCCGTCAGAAAGCCCGCCACGATCAAATTGCCGGCTGCGGGCAGAAACGCCAGCGCGTACCAAAGCACCGCGTGCTCGAGAATCGACCACGCCTGAACGCCTGCCGGCAAGAACAGGAACGTCAGCGGGCGAGCCAGTGTAGCCATGGCGACCGCCACCAGCACCGAGAACCCCATCACCGCCATGACGCCGAGCCGGAACGACTCGCGCAACGCGTTCAGATCGCGCGAACCATGGTAGAAGCTGATCATCGGCTGCATGCTTTGCACGAGCGCCACCATCGTCACCGTGGCACCGAGCGTCATGTATTCCAGAATGGCGTAGGCGGCCAGCCCGGGCTCGCCAAAGTTCCACAGAATGACGCGATTGAACGCGAACACGGTCACCGCCGGGGCGATCGCCCCCAGAAACTCCGAGGCGCCGTTGTACATCACGCGCCAGATATGGACTTCGGTGTCTGCGAAAGCCCGCCATGCAGGCACGACCTTCTTGGCCAGCACGAAGTGATAGGCGAGCATCACGCTGCTGGAGACCATCATCGACAAGCCGGTGGCGAGCGACGCCCCGTACATGCCCATCTCCTTCACCACGATGAACCAATAGTCCAGCGCCACATTGGCGAGCGCGCCAAGAAACATCGCGTACAGTCCGAATCGGGCCGCCGGCGCGCCTTCCACGCGCAGGAACAGCTCCATCGCGTAAAGACCGTTCGCGAAAAGCACGAACCAGCCCCATCCCGACAGAAAGCCCACCACGTGTTGTGTAATTTCGCCGTGTGCGCCGAGCGCGGCGGCGATTTCGTGACGGAAGGACAGCACCCCGGCGCTCATCGCGATACTGAAGGCGAGCATCACCCAGAGCACCTGCGAGAATGCGCGACGCGCCTGTGCGTCGCGTCCCTCTCCCAACAAGCGGGCAATGAGCGTGGCGCCGCCCACACCGATCATGACACTGAACGCATACGGGACATACAGCAACGGGACGACGAGATTGAGCGCTGCCAACGCCTGTTCGCCGACGTATCGACCGATGAAGATCCCGTCGATCAACGTGTAGACCGTGTATACCCAGCCGGAAAGAATGGTTGGAATCGCGAGCGACGTAAATTGTTTGAGCAGCGGCGTCCTTGTGCCCTGCGTGGATTGATGAAGAGTGGAATGAGACATGGTCCCCTCGATGACATATCGCCGCGTCGTGTCGGGACGCAGCTCACCGTGGCTTGCACATCGAAACTTCGAGATGGGAGATCGATCGGGCACGCGCAAGCGACGGCGCACCCGTCCCGCCCGCAACATCACGCGCAGCAGTGGCGCGCAGACGTCGTCAGGCAGTCAGATCGGACGGCGGAAACATTGCCTGGTGCAGATGCACCCAGACAACGCCTTGCCGGGAAGCGGAGAAAAGCAGGAAATTCATGATGTCTGATTCGTGATGCGCCTGCCGCTGTCGGCATCGCACCCGTAGTTTGACGTGATGGGAAGGTTGAGCGGATGCCGCCTTCGCAAATACGTCACGCCCGGACTGCCGGACGCGTACTACAGACCTGCGTACCCGTACCGAAGTTCCCAAGCGATTGTTTTGTCGGGGAACAGTCGAAAACGTGCACGTCACTTTCACCGCTTACAACGCCGTGCAGTGCATCAGCGCAACCTAACGCGATGACGTAAAAAAACGGGGCGCCGAAGCGCCCCAACATGGGTCCAGCAAGAAAGACGTTCGTGAAGGTTACTGCTGCGCGCCGCCGTTGAACCACGCGGCGATCTTCTGGCGTTCGTCGTCGGTCATCTGGGTCACGTTGCCCAAGGGCATCGCCTTGAGCGCCACCGCCTGCTGATAGATCCGCTGGGCGTTTTGCGAAATCTCGGCCGGCGTATCGAACATCACCCCTGCCGGTGCGCTGCCCATCATCGTCGGCTTGGCCGAGTGACACGTCGCGCAGCGTTGCGTCAGGATCGGCTGGATTTCTGAGAGCTTCACGCTCGACGCCACCGCTTCGCCATGCGCGCCTGCGGCGGGCGTCGGGGCAGGGCGCGGTGCGGCGAACACGGCAACCCCGGCGAGCAGCGCCGCGCCCGCGACCGGCAGCACGTACAGATTCTTCCCCGCGTGACGCAGCACGAAGAACTGACGAATCATCGCGCCCGCGGCCATGATGATCGAAAGAATCACCCAATTGTGCGGATTGCTATAAGTGAACGCGTAGTGGTTGCTGATCATGATGAACACGACCGGCAATGTGAAATACGTGTTGTGAACCGAGCGCTGCTTGCCCAGCTTGCCCCAGATCGGGTTCGGCACCTCGCCTT
>NZ_KB290536.1:7376-17958 GCF_000282835.1 Pandoraea sp. B-6
TGATCCAGAAGAACACGTTTGCCGACATTGACGTCGCCATCATGGCGCCGACAATCAGGAAGGCCGCGCGCCCGGCAAAAATATGCGTCGTGGCATACGTCGCGGCCACCACGAACAGCGCAACCGCAATGCCCAGCACCCGTTCGTTCTTGCCCAGCATGCGGCACAGGAAATCGTAGACAAACCAGCCGCCAATCAGAAACGCCACCGCAAGACCCACCGCCTGACCCGGCTGCAGATCCATCACGGTCTTGTCGATGAGATACGTCTGCGGCTGCAGCAGATACAGCGCACAGAACAGGCCAAAGCCCGAGAGCCACGTCGTATACGACTTCCACTTCGACCAGTGCAGGTCTTCCGGCATCTGCGGAGGCGAGTTCAGGTACTTTTGCGCGTGGTAGAAACCGCCCCCGTGCACCGACCACATCTCACCGAACACGCCCTTTTGCTTGTCGTCGGCCGCCTTCGGCGGCTTCAGACCATTGTCCAGCATCACGAAATAGAACGACTCGCCAATCCAGGCGATGGCCGCTATCACATGCAGCCAGCGCAACAACAGATTGACCCAGTCGGTAATAAACGCTTCCATCTTATGTTCTCCTCAACTGCCTGACGTTCACGCTCGCGCTTATCAACTACCGCGATACGTGGAAAAGCTCCACGGCGACACCAGAAGGGGCACGTGGTAATGCTGGGAAGGCTCGGCCACGCCGAAACGCAGCACAACGCGATCCACGAAGCGCGGCGACGGGACGTCCACGCCCTGGGCGGCGAAATAGTCACCTGCATGGAACACGAGTTCATATTCGCCCGCGACGAATTCCTCGCCTTCGAGCAGCGGCTTGTCGCAACGGCCGTCGTGATTCGTCTGCACGTCGCGCAGCGAGCGGCGCTCGCCGTCCACACGCCATAGCTCGACACGGATGCCCGCGCCTGGCTTGCCGTGCGATGTATCAAGTACGTGGGTAGTCAGTCGTCCCATGATGTCTCCTGTGATGGATGGATGCATTGTAGGGAGATGGCGGCGTGGCAACGGGCGCAATACCAAAGATAAAAACGCGCACATACCACGCCACGCCGGACAAATACGTGACAGGCATCCCTGCGGCATGCCGACGTGCTCAGCGTACCCCGCGTGCCCTGCGAAGGGGATTTTTGGGAGCACTATTTGTTTCGTTTATCCGCCGTATAACGCCGTGCATATGATGTGTGTCCGCCACTGGACGCGCATCGCCCGGAAAGCCCAATGGCGACGTACCTGCCTCGGGAAAACCCGAGCGGCAAGATAAGCATTCAGGCATACGTTCCATGAAAAAAACACTATAGCCTCCGACGGTCTTGTCGCAAAAGGCGTCGACCTGCACCATTGAGTCACCCAAAAATAGCAATCAAACAGCCCCCCTTGGGACGGAGACGAAATGAGTGTGACAACCAACACCGTGGATCCGGTCGACGAGCGACTGCCGATCGGAAAACTGTTCATGCTGGGCCTGCAGCACGTGCTCGTGATGTATGCGGGGGCGGTCGCCGTGCCGCTCATCATCGGCGGCGCCCTTGGCTTGCCCAAGGACCAGATCGCTTTTCTCATTTCCGCCGACCTGATGTGCTGTGGCATTGCCACGCTGATCCAGAGCGTGGGCGTGGGTCGTTTCGGCATTCGCATGCCGGTCGTCATGGCCGTCACGTTCGCCGCGGTCGGTCCAATGCTCGCGATCGGCACCAATCCATCGCTCGGGTTGCCCGGCATTTTCGGGGCGACCATCGCCGCCGGTATCATCGGTACGCTGCTCGCGCCGGCCGTTGGCAAGCTGCTGCGCTTCTTTCCGCCCATTGTCACGGGCATTGTCATCACGTCGATCGGCCTGACCATCATCGGCGTGGGGATCAATTGGGCGGCGGGCGGGGTGGGCAATCCCGATTACGGCGACCCGGTCTACCTGGGGGTGTCCTTCGCGGTCCTCATCTTCATCTTGTTGATCACGCGCTTCGTGAAGGGCTTCTTCTCGAACATTGCCGTGCTGCTCGGTATTCTGTTTGGCTTCGCCATTGCGTTGATGCTTCACAAAGTCAATTTCGACGGCCTCGATCAGGTGAAGTGGTTCGACGTCGTGCTGCCGTTCCATTTCGGCATGCCGGTGTTCGATCCGTGGGCGATTGTGACGCTCACCATCGTGATGCTGATCACGTTCATCGAATCGACGGGCATGTTCCTGGCGCTTGGCGAGATCGTGGGCAAGCCGGTCGACGAGAAGGCGCTGGTGGCCGGTCTGCGTGTCGACGGCTTGGCCACCGTGATCGGCGGCCTGTTCAATACGTTCCCACATACCTCCTTTTCGCAGAATATCGGCCTCGTGGGCGTGACGGGGGTGAAAAGTCGTTGGGTGTGCGTGGCGGCGGGCGCCATCCTGCTCGTGTTCGGCTTCATTCCGAAGATGTCGGTGGTGGTGGCCTCGATTCCGCAATTCGTGCTGGGCGGCGCCGGCGTGGTCATGTTTGGCATGGTGCTCGCCACGGGCATCAAGATTCTGTCCAAGGTCGACTACTCGAACAACCGCTATAACCTGTACATTGTGGCCATCAGCATCGGCATGGCGATGATTCCGGTGGCGTCGAACAAGTTCTTCGCGAAGATGCCGGAACAACTCGCGCCGTTGCTCCACAGCGGGATTCTGCTGGCCACGCTCTCGGCAGTGATTCTGAACGCCTACTTCAATGGCTTCAAAGCGCCGGCCGCCAATGGCCACGGCGAGCAGAACGGGTCGGCGATGGGACTGGAGGCGCATTGATGAAAACGCTGCTCGTCACGAATGCCGACGTGCTGGTCACCATGGATGCGGGCCGCCGCGAAATTGCCCGAGGCGGCCTTTACATCGAGGACAACCGAATCGTGGCGGTCGGCACCCGCGATACGCTGCCCGACACGGCTGACGACGTGCTCGATCTGACCGGGCACGTCGTGATTCCCGGCCTGGTCAACACGCATCACCACATGTATCAGAGCCTCACGCGCGCCATTCCGGCGGCGCAGGACGGCGAACTGTTCAACTGGCTGACGAACCTGTATCCGGTGTGGGCGAACCTCACGCCGGAGATGATCCGCGTTTCGACCCAGACGGCCATGGCCGAGTTGCTGCTCTCGGGCTGCACCACGTCGAGCGACCACCTGTACATCTACCCGAACGGTTGCAAGCTCGACCACAGCATCGAAGCGGCCGCCGAGATCGGCATGCGCTTTCATGCCAGCCGTGGCAGCATGAGCGTCGGGCAGAGCCAGGGCGGGCTGCCGCCCGATCGTGTCGTGGAGCGCGAAGACGACATTCTCACCGACACGCAACGTCTCATCGAGACGTATCACGACGCAGGTCGCTACGCGATGCTGCGCGTGGTCGTGGCGCCGTGCTCGCCGTTTTCCGTGAGTCGTGACCTGATGCGTGAGTCGGCGACGATGGCGCGTCAGTACGGCGTATCGATGCATACCCATCTGGCGGAGAACGTCAACGATATTGCCTACAGCCGCGAGATGTTCGGCATGACGCCGGCCGAGTATGCGCAGGATCTGGGCTGGGTCGGCCACGATGTCTGGCATGCCCACTGCGTGCAACTCGACGACGCGGGCATCGCGCTGTTCGCCAAGACCGGCACCGGCGTGGCGCATTGCCCGTGTTCGAACATGCGGCTCGCATCGGGCATCGCCCCGATTCGACGCATGCGTGACGCGGGCGTGCCCGTTGGGCTGGGGGTGGACGGATCGGCGTCGAACGATGCGGCCAACATGATCGGCGAGGCGCGCCAGGCATTGCTGCTGCAACGCGTGGGCTTCGGTCCGAGCGCAATGACCGCGCGCGAGGCCCTGGAGATCGCCACGGTGGGGGGCGCGCGCGTGCTGGGGCGAGACGACATCGGCGTGCTCGCGCCCGGCATGGCGGCGGACTTCGTGGCGTTCGACACACGTGGCATCGGCATGGCGGGTGGCCTGCACGATCCGGTGGCGGCGCTGGTCTTCTGTAATCCCGGACAAGCCGCCTACAGCGTGGTGAACGGGCGGGTGGTGGTGCGCGAAGGGCGTCTGGCGACGCTTGACCTGCCGTCGCTCGTCACGCGTCACAACGCGCTGGCGCGGCAACTGGCCGAGGCATCCCGATAAGGCCCTGCCGCACCGGCCGCACCTTCACGGTGTGCGGCCCGGCGCGGCAACGGGCCGGCGGGACGTCGGGGGTGGTGTGCCTGGACTCCGGGCATGCTGCCGTGCGGTTCGGCGGAGCGGTGGGGGCCGCTCCGCCGGTAAAAACCTCGCGGGAACCCCGAGGCGAATCGATGGCGCAGGTAAGCGCGGGTAACGGCAGGGGACGACTGCGGCGACGGCCTAGGTCTGGGGGCGCATCTCAAGCAACGTCCGCGTGGCGTCGGAAATGACGCTGCGTAGCCAGCGCACCTCATCCGAATAGTGCGTGCGTTCGTGCCACAACTGGTAATACTGCATCGGCGGGAAGTCGATGGGCGCTTCGAGCACGGTGAGCGGCAGAAACTCGGCGTAATAGTCGGCGAACAGGCGCGTCGTGGTGAAGATCAGATCGGATTTGAGCAAAACGTAAGGCGCCAGATTGAAATACGGAATCGTCACGACCACATTGCGCTTCAGGCGCTCGCGCGCGAGGTGCATATCGATGGCGCCGCGTTGCGCAACGGAATAGGGTGTCGGAGCGAGATGCGGGCTGGCGAGATACTGGTCGAGTGTGAGGCCGCGTTTGGCGTAGGGGTGCGTATTGCGCACCAGGCAGACGATCTGATCGACGAACAAGTTCGAGAGGTGAAGCTGCTCCGGCGGCTCGGGCCAGTTGCCGATCACGATGTCGACCTTGCCGTCTTCGAGGGCGTGCTCATAGTCGAAGGCGGGCCCCAGCGAATGGAGTTCGAGCTGGGCGTTGGGTGCCTGCTGGCGAAAGCGCTCGACGACTGTCGGTACGAATAGCGTATTCAGATAGTCGGGCGAGCCGATGCGGAACGTGCGTACCGTCGTCGCCGGATCGAAATTCGATTGCTGAACCGTGATGCGCTCAATCTCGCGCAACGCGTTCTGTGTGGGCTCCAGCAGCGATTGACCGTACTCCGTGGGCACCATGCCCGATTTGCCGCGCACCAGCAGCGGATCGCCGGTGATGTCGCGCAACCGCCGCAGCGCCGCGCTGATCGCCGGCTGCGACTGGTTCAGCTTGACGGCCGCGCGCGTCACGCTGCGCTCGATCAACAAGGTATGAAGGACGCGCAGCAAATAAGTGTCAATCGGTTCGCGGTTCTGGCTCATAAGGAATATAACAATCCGAATATGTCGGACTGTGAATTGCATAAGGAAATCATTATGAAGCACAAGTCCCATACGCTTCTATAGCGGAAAGCCCCTACCGGCGACCGTGGCGCCTGTCGTTCGCGAGGCGACAGGCGCTACAACAACGTTAATCGCGGGCTGGCTGCACGGTCGGGTCCCACGCGAGTTTGCCCGCGTCGGGGGCGGCGACCGACAGCGGCTGCTGTGCCGAGCCCGCGCAGACTTAAGCGCACGCATACGCGCAGGCACAGGCGCGGACGACGCACCGATTGACGTGGCTTCGGGCAGCGTAAGACAGTCGATGACCTGTCGGCCCCTGCGTACGCCACAATTCGGATGCTTCACAACCGCTGGGGGCGGCCCGGGGCGCATGACATGCATCGGTGTTAAAATACCAGGTTTCGTGGCGCAATTTCGTGCCGCCGCACCTCATCTCCCGGATACCACCTGTGCTGTCTACTGCCAATATCACGATGCAATTCGGCGCGAAGCCGCTCTTCGAGAACATCTCCGTCAAGTTCGGCGGGGGCAACCGCTACGGCCTGATCGGCGCCAACGGTTGCGGCAAATCGACGTTCATGAAGATCCTTGGCGGCGATCTGGAGCCGAGCGGGGGCAACGTCATGCTCGAGCCGAACGTTCGCCTGGGCAAGCTCAAGCAGGACCAGTTCGCGTATGAAGAGATGCGCGTGCTCGATGTCGTGATGATGGGGCACACCGAGATGTGGGCGGCCATGAGCGAGCGCGACGCCATCTACGCCAATCCGGAGGCGACGGACGACGACTACATGCACGCGGCCGAGCTCGAGGCGAAGTTCGCCGAGTACGACGGCTACACGGCCGAAGCGCGTGCCGGCGAACTGTTGCTCGGCGTGGGCATTCCGACGGACCAGCATCAGGGGCCGATGAGCAATGTTGCGCCGGGCTGGAAGCTGCGGGTGCTGCTCGCGCAGGCGCTGTTCTCGAATCCGGACGTGCTGCTGCTCGACGAACCGACCAACAACCTGGACATCAACACGATCCGCTGGCTGGAAGACGTGCTCAACGAGCGCAACTCCACCATGATCATCATCTCGCACGATCGCCACTTTTTGAATGCTGTGTGTACGCACATGGCGGATATGGACTACGGCACGCTGAAGATCTACCCGGGCAACTACGACGACTACATGCTCGCCTCGGCCCAGGCCCGTGAACGCCAGATGGCGGCAAGCACGAAGGCGAAGGAGCGTATCGCCGACCTGCAGGACTTCGTACGTCGTTTCTCGGCGAACAAGTCGAAGGCGCGTCAGGCGACAAGCCGTCTCAAGCAGATCGACAAGATCAAGGTGGAGGACATCAAGCCGTCGTCGCGTCAGAATCCGTTCATCCGCTTCGAGTTTGAGAAGAAGCTGCACAATCTGGCGTTCGAATTCGAAGGCATTTCGAAGTCGTACGATCGTCAGATCTTCAAGAACGTCTCCGGCGCCGTGCGCGCAGGCGAACGTGTGGCGATCATCGGCGAGAACGGCGCAGGCAAGACTACGCTGCTTCGCAGCCTGATGGCGGCGTTGCCGGTCGACGCGGGCGATGTGAAGTGGGCGGAGAACGCGAACATCGGTTACATGCCGCAAGACACGTCGGAAGCGTTTCCGCAAGACCTGACGCTCACCGACTGGATGACGCAGTGGGGCAAGGAGGGCGACGACGATCAGGTGATTCGTGGCTCGCTCGGCCGTCTGCTCTTCGGTGGCGACGACGTGCGCAAATCGGTGCGTGTGCTCTCCGGGGGCGAGAAGGGCCGCATGATCTGGGGCAAGCTGATGCTGGGCCGTCACAATGTGCTGATGATGGACGAGCCGACCAACCACATGGACATGGAGTCGATCGAGTCGCTGCAGATCGCGCTCGACAAGTATCCGGGCACGCTGGTGTTCGTCTCGCATGACCGGGAATTCGTGTCGGGCCTGGCCACGCGTGTCATCGAAGTGAAGAACGACGGTACGCTCATTGATTACCAAGGCACGTACGACGAATATCTGGCGAGCCAGGGCGTGGAAGTCTGAGTCGCGTTCGGTCTCCGTTGCTCAAATGAAAGAACCCGCTTCGGCGGGTTTTTTCATTGGCGCTGTGGCGTTCCAGTTCGCCGATCGGTCTGACGGGTCAACCGTCCTTTCCGTCAACCCGCGCCGTCACCAGATAGGGCGCATAGCGCATCAGATAGACGGCAAATGCCGCTAGCCAGCACACCCCCGCTGCGTCAATCCAGACGCTTGTGGCACCCCTCGCCAACCAGGGGCCGAAGACGCGCAAGAGCGCCGCGGCAATGATCAATCCGTAACCGGCCATCTCGAAGCGCCCGGCGATCAGCGCGCGGCCGGTATGTCCCAGTGCCGTGCGCGTGATCATGCCCATGATGGCGCACCCGATCGCGCCGACCGTCAAGGCGTGGATCGCAAGGGAGTGCGCAATCGTTCCCGCCGCCGCGAGCGCCAGAAGCGCAAAGCCGATCGGAATCCACGCATAGGCCACATGCAAGATCGCCAGTATCGGTCGAGGCCCGACACGCCAGGAACGCCATCCTGCCAGCCGGATACCGTGAATCAGCACCGTGAATCCGGCGCACACGATCGTCACGGCGGGCACCGACAGGAATGCATCTGCGAGGAGCGTGATGACGACGCTCGGGGCGGCCAGCGTTTCAATCCATTTCCAGCGCTTCGCGGAATAGCCCGGCACCGCGTTCGTGGTGAACATCGGCACCACGCGCCCCGCGATCACCGTCACGAACATGACGACCAGTCCGATGGCGGCGTAAGCGGCCTGTAATGAGAGATCAACGCGTCCTTGCCACGCCCACCAGTGGAAGAGGGCGTTCAACGCACCGAAAGCGCCGAGGGCGACGGGGAGAAATAGGTTGCGACGATTGTTCGCCTTGATCAGCACGCGCATCAGCACGATGGCAACCACGGGAAGAAAAAGGGAATCGACGCCCGCGGCGAGCCATTCCGGCCCGTAATAAACAAGTACGCGTCCCGCTGCCCACAAGCCCCACAGCCACATAAGCGGTGCACCCCGGGGCGTATCGAGCGAGGTCCAGGCGCGGACCGCGGTGAGCAAAAATCCCACAACGATGGCGGCGAAGCCGCCAAATATCATCTCGTGAACGTGCCAGACGAGGCCGTTCATGGGCGCGGCCCGACCGGCGACCGGATAGCCGTGAAGCGCGGCCAGCCATAGCGCAATGGCCAATGCCGCAAAGCCTGCGCCGCCTAGGTAAAACGGGCGAAAGCCAAGCCGAAGCAGGGGCAGCCCGGGGACCGATTGCGACGATGGTCTCGTGGTGGGTTGGCTGATTGACATCGCGACCTCCGCTATAAGATGTATTGTAAATACATCTTATAGCATCATTGGGCGATCTGGGAGAAATGTCCTTATGGGGGGCGGCGTGACGATAGCGCTATTTGGCGAATGGGGCCGGCCCAATACCCTGACGAGAATGCGTGCCTTTTGGACATCCGATGCCGTAGACGCGTCGGCCCGATGTGGGCAATCGGTGCTTGCGTCATCTGAGCGCAACTTAGGAATCTCGGAAGCTGCGTGTCGGAGTCGACTGATTTCGTCGCAAGCGTGCGAGATGCGTGGGCGCGCGGACTACAATGATCGCTCGTCGGGAACCTCCCAGCAGGAGACATCGCATGATCACGTACGACAAATTTTTCATCGACGGCCGGTGGGTGACGCCGGTTGGGCGCGCAACGCTGGACGTCTTTCATTCGGCTGACGGGACGCTCATGGGCCGCATTCCCGAGGGCGCAACGGACGACGTGCAGGCGGCCGTTGCCGCCGCGCTGAATGCGCGCGATCGCTGGGCGGCCACGCCGCCTGCCGAGCGGGCCGTCTACCTGCGCAGGATTGCTGCGGGCCTGAAGGCTCGCACGGACGCGCTCGCGCAAGTCATCACCGGTGAGACCGGCATGCCGATCAAGCTGGCTCGCGCCATTCAGGTGGGCGGACCTGTCTATCACTGGAATCAATACGCCGAATTGGCCGAAACATTCGAATTTGAAGCGCGCGTCGGCAATTCGCTGGTGGTGCGCGAGCCGGTCGGCGTGGTGGCGGCGATCACGCCGTGGAATTACCCGCTGAATCAAATCACACTGAAGGTGGCGCCGGCCCTGGCGGCCGGTTGCACGGTGGTGCTCAAGCCGTCGGAAGTGGCGCCTTTCAACGCATTTATCCTGGCCGAGGTCATCGCCGAAGCGGGGCTGCCGCCGGGGGTGTTCAATCTGGTGACCGGGCTCGGGCCGGTGGTCGGTGAGGCGTTGGCGCGGCATCCGAACGTCGACATGGTGTCCTTTACGGGATCGACGCGGGCAGGTAAGCGCGTGTCCGAAGTCGCGTCGCAGACGGTCAAACGGGTGGCACTGGAACTCGGCGGGAAATCGGCATCGGTCGTGCTTGACGATGCCGATCTCGCCGCCGCGGTCAAAGGCACGCTCAACGCCTGCTATCTGAATTCCGGCCAGACGTGTTCGGCGCACACGCGCATGCTCGTGCCTGCCTCACGTTATGAGGAAGTCAAGGCATTGGCGAAGGAGGCTGTCGCGCGCTTCACGCTGGGCGATCCGCGTGAGGAAACGACGCGTCTCGGACCGTTGGCGTCCGCCGCACAGCGCGAACGAGTTCAGACCTATATCCGCAAAGGTCTGGCGGAAGGCGCGGAGTTGATCGCGGGCGGGGATGCTGTGCCGGCCGGCTTCGAGGCGGGGTTCTTCGTACAGCCGACGGTGCTGGGCCGCGTGGCGCCTGACGCGACGGTCGCGCAGGAAGAGATTTTCGGTCCGGTGCTCTCGATCATCACGTATCAGGACGACGCCGATGCCGTGCGTATTGCCAACGACTCGATCTACGGGCTGGGCGGTGGCGTGTGGTCGGGCGACGAGGCACGCGCGGTGCGGGTGGCGCGTCAGATCCGCACGGGACAAGTGGATATCAATGGCGGGGAATTCAACGTGAAGGCGCCGTTCGGCGGATTCAAACAGTCCGGGCACGGACGTGAGAACGGCGTGTACGGCTTCGAGGAGTTCCTCGAGTACAAGTCGCTTCAGTTCAAGGCTGCGAAGTCGTAGAGCGGCTCTCGCAAAAACGCATCGCCTTGCCCTCGCGGGTGATGCGCGCCCACACGGCGGCCTTCTCGGCGTCGGTCAAGAATACCCAGTTCGACACTTCGTCGGCGGTGCGCCCGCAACCCTTGCAGACGTCGTCGAAGAGCGTCGA
>NZ_KB290536.1:17968-19661 GCF_000282835.1 Pandoraea sp. B-6
ATGCAGGGGCTGTCGGGGCGGTCGTGCAATTCGGACATAGGGGGCGTGTCGGCCAAAGGCGGGATGGGCGTTCAAAGCAGGCGCCATTATCGCATTGATGGCCGGATTGCCGTTGAATCCCCTACGGCAGGGGCTTGGCGGTGGACATGCCGGTGAGTTTCAGGTGGGGGCCGGGGCCGGCCCAAGGGATAGCCATAAGGACGATTTATGTTGCGTAGCTGGCAACTGTTTGCGCTGGGCTCGGCGTTCTTTGCCGCGCTGACGGCTGTTTTCGGAAAGCTCGGGGTGGCGCAGGTCAACTCGAACATGGCCACGCTGATACGCACGGTCATCATCTTCGCCGTGACGTTGGCGATCGTGGGCATGCGCGGCGAGTGGCAGCGGCCGGCGAGCCTGAGCGCAAACACATGGTGGTTTCTGGTGCTCTCCGGCGTGGCGACCGGTTTGTCGTGGCTTTGCTACTTCCGTGCGCTGCAGTTGGGGCCCGTGTCGGGCGTTGCGCCGCTCGACAAGCTCAGCGTGGCGATGGCGATGATCATTGGTTGGAGCGTGCTCGGTGAACCGTTCTCGCTCAAGGAAGCCCTTGGCGGTGCGCTGATCGTCGCGGGCGCCCTCGTGCTGGTGTTCTGAGCTTTTGCTGGGGATGATGTCGACGCGGGGCACCGGGCGGCCGTCCGGTGACGATCCGCCCCAGCCGGACGTTCGCTTGGCTACCAGCGGAATACGCTATACCCGACCCGCACCTGCGACCGAGAGTGGCGGTTGTAGTCGAGCATGTCTTCGCCATAACCGGTGAAGTAGCCGAGCCACAGGTAGCCGCCGGTGCCCGGAATCAGCTTGCCCAGCGGATACGTCACCTGCAGGTCTACGCTGCCATAGTTGCGTTTCATGCCCTTGCGCAAGGTCGCGCCAATCTGCCACCCATTCGGTTTGCCCCACAACACGAGCAGATCCAGGTAGCCGCGGTAGTCCTGGATGTCGGGGTTGTCTTTCTTCTCGAGATACGCATAGAGCTTCGGCGCCACTGTCCAGTGGTACTCGGCGGGATTGCCGAACTTGAAGATCGGTTTGACGAACAGTGTGTTGATGCTGCGAGAATCCTCGCCTGCCTTGCCGTTGGACTCGTGTTCGAACCCTGCCGCGACGCCCAGAGACGAGAACCAACCCGCGCGCACGCCGGTGTCGGGGACGTAGTAGAAGAGGCTTGGCCGATAGTTCGAGTCGCGAAACGGGGCCGATTCGGCCTCCAGATCCCAGACCGATAGCTGCGTATAGCCGAAGTACAGGTTGTCGAGGAAGGCCTTCGAGGCGGGATTTTCCGGCTTGAGGATATGGAACTTGAAGCTGAGCTGGAAGCGTGCGTTGGCGTCGCCATTCTTTCCGAATGCGATGTACATCGGCTCGTTCGAGGAGATGCGCGCAAACTCGGCGTCGCTGGTCGGTGCAATCGCGTCGGGAGCGGTGCTGGCGAGGGCGTCGGAGGCGGCCGCGGTGAGCGCAGCGGCTGACGCGGACGCACCGACTGCGGTACCCGGCACGGCACCGCTGCCGCGTGGGACCGGGCTGGCGGCGACCATCGGCTGGGGCGGTGCGGCACGATCGAGCACGATCGTGGTGGTCGAGGCATCCCAATCGACCGGCTCGACGCGCACCGAGCCGCGTAGCTCCTTCGGCAGGGCGGCGGCGGATGTGA
>NZ_KB290536.1:19671-24297 GCF_000282835.1 Pandoraea sp. B-6
GATGCGCCGGAACTGGCCGCTCGAGAGGGTCACGTGCGCGGGCACCAGTGCCGCGCGCTTGAGGGAGATCAGCGTGGGTTTAAAATCGTCGTTCGAGATACGCACGACGATCTTGTTCGGCAACGCAAGCGTCTTGTGCCCCGGGCCGTCGTGCGTGGCCAGCAACGTCAGTTGCAACGGCGCACCGCCCGAGAGGGCGCGCGGGGGTTGCAAGAGCGATAGGTCGGCACGTGCCGCGGTGCTCAGGGTCAGGCAGAGGGTGGCGGCAACGAGTGAAATGGTGCGAAACGGTGATGGGGCGAATGCATCGGGATTCGTCTTGGGCATCGGACCTGTCTGGGTTGGCGACCCCGGGCCCGTGAGCCCGATGTCTGGGTCGACTCGCCCCGGGCGTAGCCGGGGCGGGCTTTCGGTGGACGGCGACGATTGCACCGCGCACCGACCCGGGTGGGCCGGTTGAAGGCGGCGGGCGCGCTTACAGCCGCCCGTGCCAGTCGCGGATGAACGTCTCGATGTGTCCTGGCGGTAGGGGGCGCGTGCAATGATACCCCTGCCATGCGTGGCAACCCATCGACGCGAGCGCATCGCGCTGGGCAATGGTTTCGACGCCTTCCGCCACCGTCTCGATTTCGAGCTTGCGGGCAATGGCGATGATGGCGCGAATCAACTCGGTGTCGTAGCCGCCAAGCAGCACGCCGGCCACGAACTGGTAGTCGATCTTGACGGTGCCGAACGGCCAGCGCTTGAGCCGCACAAAGCTTGAATAGCCGGTGCCGAAGTCATCAAGCGAGAGGCGCACGCCCATCGCCACGAGTTCGTTCATCAGCGTTGCAGCCTCGTCGAGGTGCGAGATCAGCGACGACTCGGTGATCTCGATTTCGAGCTTGTCCGGCGGGACTCGATGGTGCTTGAGGGCGTAGCGGATCGTGTCCAGGGTGTGCACGCGCATTTGTTGCGCTGACAGGTTCACCGCCACACGCGGATACTCGTGACCGTTCGTATGCCATTGATCGAGCTGACGGCAGGCTTCGTGCAGTGTCCAGTCGCCGATCGGGCCGATCACGTCGCAACGCTCGGCAGCCGGGATAAATTCGCCCGGCATGATCAGTTCGTCGTCGCGCTGCCAGCGGATGAGCGCCTCGAGTCCGGTCAGCCGGTGCGTGCGCATGTCGATCTGTGGCTGGTAGTGCAGCCGGAATTCCGACCCCGACAGCGCGCGTTCGATGGCGTTGCGCCAGTGATGTTCGTTGCCGGCTTCGTCCGGCGGATTGACACTGTCTGTGGGCGTCGCCGGGGCTTCGGTCACGAGAAACCGCGAGGCGCTCTCGCGAATCGCCTGGTCGGCGACATCCGACGGGTGCTCAAGCAGTGTGGCGGGCCACACCGGCACCTGTGGCAGATGGGTGATCCCCGCCGAGATGATCGGGTAGAGCAGGCCGTCACCGCAGGGCACCGGCGATTCGCCGGCGCGAATGAAGCGGCGGGTGATCTGTATCGCCGCGTCGCGGCTGCCGAGATCGCGCAGCAAGATGGCGATCTGCTGATCGGACACGCGACCGATGATGTCGCGGCGACGAATGCGCGAACCGACGCGAAACGCAACAGTGGCGAGCAGATCGGCGTCCGAAATGGCCGGTTGGCGGGTCGCCATGCGCTGACCGCGGCCCACGTGCAGCACGACCAGCGCACAATGGCAGCCCGGCGGGTTTGGTGTGCGCAACTCCAGGCTAAGGGCGCGCAGGAGCCGCTGGCGATCCAGCAGTAGGTCGGCGAGCACGACTTGCCGTCGCAACGCGTTGGTATCGTTCATCTCGGCAAGCAGGCAGACGTCGCCCGTAAGGTTGAACGTTTGTCATCGCCGCAGGCAGTGCCACCCGGCAGAGGAAGCTCACGCGTCGAACAGGTCGTGCCGCCAGAAAGCCCTTGAATCATGTTCTGCATAAGACGCGAAAATGTGTCGGCCGTCGTGCGAGGAGGCGGATAAGGCTTGCCGGCCATGGCACCGCGTTCCTCGCGCTCGGGCAGACCGCGCACTAGGCGTGGCCCGACAAGAAGCTCGTGCCCGGTCGGGAAACCGGGTCCTATGTCCATTAACGGCACCCGTCTTTGAAAATTGAGTTCGGGTTTTACCTATGGCCGGGACGACTGGGTTGCGCCAGCCACTCGCGACCGCGAAGCATGACATCCCAATAAATCTTTGGCAGCACGTACTTTTTCAGCATCCACGCGATACGGTTCGCTTTCGTGCCGTCGAGGGGGAACGTGGGCATGAGCTTGCCGCCATAGCCAAATTCCGCGAGCACGATCTTGCCGTGTTCGACCGTGAGCGGACAAGCGCCATAGCCGTCGTAGTGCATGGGCTGCGGGCGGCCGTCCATGGCGGCGAGCAGGTTCTCGGCAACGACAACCGCCTGCTTGCGTGCGGCGGCCGCTGTCTTCGCGTTGGGTGCGGAGATGGCATCGCCCGCGCCGAAAATATTGGCAAAGCGCGCGTGGCGCAGTGTGGCCGGATCGACTTCGCACCAGCCGGCCGCGTCGGCCAACGGGCTTGCGCGCAACACATCCGGTGCACTTTGCGGCGGGACGACGTGCAGCAAGTCGAAGGGCTTGTCGACGAATTGCGATTGACCGTCGGCGTCGAAAATCTCGAAGCGGGCCACGCGACGTTCGCCATCAACCGCGCGCAGGTGCGAGAGATGATTGAGCGAAATCTCGTAGCGCTTGACGTATTCCATGAGCGCGGGGATGTAATCCTTCACGCCAAAAAGGGCCGGGGCCACAAGATGGAATTCAATCTTCGTCTTGTTGTGCACACCGTTCTGACGCCACGTGTGTGCCGACAGATACATGGCCTTTTGCGGTGCCCCTGCGCACTTGATCGGCATCGGCGGTTGCGTGAACAGCGCATTGCCACCCTTGAAGTCACGCACCAGCGACCACGTGTAGGGCGCGAGATCGAAGCGATAGTTGGACGTGACACCGTTACGTCCGAGCGTGTCGGTCAGGCCGTCGATGGCCTCCCAGTTCAATTGCAGGCCCGGCGCCACGACGAGGTAGCGATAGCCGAGGCGACGACCGTCCGAGAGCAGGATTTGCTGGTGGTCCGGCGCGAAAGCCGTTACAGCCGCCTGAATCCACGTCACGCCGTTGGGAATGACGCTCGACATCGGACGCGCCGTGCGTGCCGCATCGAACTCGCCGGCACCGACGAGCGTCCAGGCCGGCTGGTAGTAATGCGTGTCGGCAGGGTCCACGATCGTGATCGAGAGCGACGGACGGCGGCGTCGCAGACTGGCCGCCACGGAAATCCCCGCCGCCCCGGCACCCATGATCACGATGTCGGCGGTGCTTTCCGTCGCGGGGGTGGGCGTAGCGGATACATCGCTGGACATAAGGTCTCCGACAAATAAGCAAAATTGAAACGGATGCCGACATATCGATGGCCATCCTGAACGCCGCGCGATGGCGGCTCACACGAATAGGTTCCTACCTGCGTGTTCGTGTGCGGGACATTGTATATAGAAACCGTGTCGGTTTGCCCTTGTTTTCAGGGGAAATTCCGCCATTCTTCATAATCGTCGCCACGTTCAGGGTGAACCGAGCCGAGGTTGGCGAGCGAGTGGCGAGCACGCGCGAGGTGCTGTCAAGGCGTGCACACTTTGTCGTGACAGGTGATGCCGATACCCGCAGGCGTCGGCAGAGGGGCGCCGCAGGACAGCGACGCCCGCGACGCTCACATGGGCGAGTGATTGTGGTCGCAGGCGACTTCGATCGGATCGGTTTCGCTGTGGCACGCGCAGGCTTCGCCATGCGCGCCTTGCATGAGGGCACGCAAGATGCCGCAATCGCTGGTTTCGTGGCGGCTATGGCATTGCGCCTGAAGGTGCAGCAACTGTTGTTCGAGCGCCTGCAACTCGTGAATGCGGGCATGCACGCGAGTAAGGTGGGCTTCGATCAACTGGTTCGCGTCTTCGCACGTCACGTTCGTGTCGTGGGCGAGTTCGCCGAGTCGTTTCGCATCGGCGAGCGGCATGTCGAGCGAGCGGCAGTGGCGGATGAAACGCAGCGCTTCAAGATGGTTGTCGCCGTAGGCGCGATACCCGGCGTCCGTGCGCGGCGGGGCCGCCAGCAGGCCTGCCCGCTCGTAATAGCGGATCGTTTCGACATCGGTGCCCGCCGCGCGGGCCAGTTCTCCGATTTTCATGCTTGACTCCGTAGTGACTACAGGGTTTTGAATGGAGGGTAACACGAATCAGTCAATCAGGAGTTCCCATGTCCCACCCCTCGGATTCGGCCCGTCTGGCCGGCTCGACGGCGACAGATCACCCCACGCATGACTCCGGTCATCGTCACGATCACGGGCATCGGCACGACCCCTCGCACGCCAACGATAGCGAACACGGCCACTCGCACGGCCACTCGCACGACCACTCGCACGACCACGACCGCGAACATGCACACGATCATGTCGCCCCATGCGCCCCAAGTTCCGCGCATGCGCACGACGATGCGTCGTGTTGCGCAGACGCTGCGCGTTTTGCGCCGGACGAACCGATGCCAGCGACGGGGGCGCCGCAGGCCCGTTTCCGAATCGATCAGATGGATTGCCCGACGGAAGAGCGTCTC
>NZ_KB290536.1:24307-34100 GCF_000282835.1 Pandoraea sp. B-6
AGCTTGAGCATCGGCCCGGCGTCGATGCGCTGTACTTCAACCTGCTCAAGCGAGAATTGACGATCGTTTTCGACGTCAACGCGTCGTCGACCGACGTTGCCCGGCATGGGGAGGCGGTCGCCGACACCTTGCGCAAGCTTGGCATGACGCCGGTGCCGCTGGCCGCCGGCGACACCAATGCACCGCCGCCCCCCGCGAGCCGAAAGGCAGACATTGCCCGTCTGGTGGCGGGCGTCTTGCTGGCTGCGGCAAGCGAGATCGCGGTCTGGTCCGGCGTGCCTGAGCACAGTCCCTGGGTCGGCGCTGTGGTCGTGGCCGCCATTCTCGCGTGCGGACTACCAACGCTCAAGAAAGGCTGGATCGCGCTGCGTCACCTCACGCTGAACATTCATTTCCTGATGTCGCTCGCTGTGATTGGCGCGATGTGCATCGGTCAATGGCCGGAAGCGGCGATGGTGATCGTGCTGTTCGCCTTGTCGGAAAAGCTCGAAGCCGCATCGCTCACGCGTGCCCGCCGCGCCGTCGAAGCGCTGATGCGCCTGGCGCCCGATCGGGCGTCGGTCGAACAGCCGGACGGTACCTGGTTGGATGTGCCCTCGGCGTCACTTGCGGTGGGCACGCGCGTGCGTGCACGGCCGGGGGAGCGCATTGCCATCGACGGCGTGATCGAGCAGGGCAGTTCGGCGCTCAATCAGGCGTCGATCACTGGGGAGAGCGTCCCCGTCGACAAGACAGTGGGCGACGAGGTCTACGCGGGCAGCATCAACGAAAGCGGTTTGATCGTGTATCGCACGCGCGTTGCGCCGGGCGATACGACGCTTGCGCGCATCGTGCGTATCGTGGAGACCGCACAGCAGCAACGTTCACCGACGCAGCGTTTCGTCGACAAGTTCTCGCGGATCTACACGCCGGTTGTCGTGCTGTGCGCGTTGCTCGTCGCGCTCCTGCCGCCGCTGGCCTTCGGTCTGGCATGGTCGCCCTGGATCTACAAGGCGCTGGTGATGCTGGTCATCGCGTGTCCGTGTGCGCTCGTGATTTCTACGCCGGTCACGGTCGTGAGCGGCCTGACGGCTGCTGCTCGTGCAGGCATTCTGATCAAAGGCGGTGCGTTTCTGGAAACCGGCCGTCTGGTCCGCGCGGTCGCGCTCGACAAGACGGGCACGCTGACGCGTGGCGAGCCGCGCCTGACCGACGTGGTGCCGTTGGGCGAAACGTCACACGACGAGGCACTCACGCTCGCCGCCGCGCTCGACGCGCAGACCACCCATCCCGTGGCGCGCGCCGTGGTCGACGGTCATACGCGAGCGGGTCTTGGCGCATTACCGTCGGTCACGGAGGTCGAAGCACTCGCGGGAATGGGCGTGAAGGGGCGTGTCGGTCAGACCCTTTACTACCTCGGCAACCATCGTCTGATCGAATCGCTCGGCGTGTGCAATGCGCACGTAGAGGCGACGTTGGCACGTCTCGAGGCGCAAGCCCGCACGGCCATCGTGCTGGCCAGCGAAACGCAGGCGATCGCCGTGTTGGCGGTGGCTGACACGCTGCGCGCGGAAAGCCGTGACGCCATCGCGCGTCTGGCTGCCATGGGTGTTCACACGGTGATGCTGACCGGGGACAATCGTGCGACCGCGGAAGTGATCGGTCGGCAGGCGGGCGTGAGCGACGTGCGTGCCGAAATGCTGCCGGAAGACAAATGGCAGGCGGTGTCGGCCTTGCGAGTGACGTACGGGTACGTGGGCATGGTCGGCGACGGTATTAACGACGCCCCTGCGCTCGCAGCCGCCGACGTCGGTTTCGCGATGGGAGTGGCCGGCACCGACAGCGCGCTGGAGACGGCCGACGTCACGCTGATGGATGATGACCTCCACAAGCTGCCGGCCTTCCTGGCGCTGTCGAGGCGTGCCGCAACGGTGCTCAAGCAGAATATTGCCGTGGCGCTCGCCATCAAGGCCGTGTTCTTCGCGCTGGCGGTGGTCGGGCTGGCGTCGCTGTGGATGGCGGTGTTCGCCGATGTGGGGGCCAGTCTGCTGGTGATTGCAAACGGCATGCGCCTGCTGCGCACGAAGGTGGCGTGAGCGCTCAGCGGGCGCGCATGCCGCGCTCCAGCGTGTGCGCATCCGGCAACTGGCCCAGCACGTGCGCCGCGCGGCTTGTGGTGTTGACGATGATCGTATCGAGGCGTCGGATCATGGCACTGCGCTGCGCGTCGTGCAACGGCATGGCTTCGCACATTCGCTGCGCGACGACGGCATCGTTGAGTTGCCCAAGGAGCGTCTGTGCGGCATGCAGTGTGCTCTCGTAGGGCGAGCAGACCGATTTACGTAGCCAGGGCGCCAACAGTTCGGCGCTGTAACGGGCCTTCTTGATCTTCACGCGCAACGCGTGCAACTGCTCGGTGTCGAGCATGGCCAACTGGCGACAATCCGGAAACAGCGCGATGTATTGGGCGCGCAGCATGTTGCGGGCATGCTTCGCCAACGCGCGCGACCGCTTGCCTGGCGTACGAGAGGGGCGTCGCAATGCCTTGGCCGAGCGAATCTTGCATCGGCCGTCCTCGCGCATCCCGAAGGCGCTGAGCAGCAACCCATGCAACGCCTGTTGGCGCTCGCCGGTCAATGCCGCGGCAACTTGTGCGCGGGCGACGCGGCGCAGGTGTTCCACGTGCCTGTCCACCGCAGGCCAGTCGATGTCGGGAAAGTCGGCGCGCAACGCGGGTAATGTCGTTGTCGCTAACACATCGGTATCTCGCGCAGGGCCCATCGATTGCCCCAGCCAGCGCAATTCCTCGTTCAACCGATGGTGCCAGCGAGGCTTGAGCCACGGCGAAAAGACATCGATCAACGCGCGCAGACGACGTATCGCAATTCGCAACTCGTGCACGACCTCGGCGTCGATGGACGCGATGTCGCTGTCCTCGCCCGCCTTCGGTAGCGATGGCCATTGTTGCAGGATCTGCGCGGCGAGGGTGACGAGCAGGCGTGCAGCGGACATGCGCCGCATGCGCGCGGCGCCAAGCGCCGTGCGCGTCTCCGTGGGGGCCTGGCCGGCAGCGGACGGTCCCTCGATGGCGGCGGCGATGGCCGCTGTCGTCACGCGTGTCATGTCACGCAACATAGCATAGTTGCCTGGGGCCAAGCGCCAAGGAAGACCGATGCGACAGGGTGGCGCGGGGGCTGCGCGAGGTGCGGCGATTCGCAAAAAGCCATCGGCAACGCGCGTCAGGACGGTGGGTGTTGACGGCAGGGGATGACAACAGGAGAGTCGCTGCCGGAGTGGGGCAGGAGACGACGCTGGGAGCGTCTCGTCGCGGGCGCCCGGTGCCCGAGCTGTGGTGTGCAGGACACCCGCGAGGCACGCAGCGTCACATCAGTCGTGGACCTCGCGAGAGGATGACGTGACGCCTATCCATTGCTGCACACCGCGGCGCGGCCATGCGAGCAAAAAAGATAGGCCGGCCCGAAGGCCGGCCTGCGCGCAACTGGTTTTACTTCTTGTTCACAGCGTCCTTGAACGCCTTGCCAGCCGTGAACTTCACGGTCTTGGCGGCCGGGATCTTGATCGCTTCGCCGGTCTTCGGGTTGCGGCCGGTACGTGCGGCGCGCTTGCCCGAACCGAACGAGCCGAAGCCGATCAACTGGACCGCGTCACCCTTGGCGACGGCCTTCTTGATGGTCTCGAGCAGAGTGTCGAGGGTTTCGCCAGTTTGAGCCTTGCTAGCACCCGTAACACCGGCGACGGCGTCGATCAGTTCCTGTTTGTTCATGTGTGTTTCCCTTGAGAGGTGGTGAATACCGGCGACAACTCTAACACTTTCGCCATTTGGCGAGTGTCGGTGTTGTATCCGCGCCATAAGGCACGCGGCACATGCCAGAAAGTCGCCATCGCGACACGTCACGCAAACGCGATCCTAAGATCCATCCCGTCACGCCTCGAGAGGGCGCCGACACTGGCCGGGCAGCCGCATTATAGAGCCATCGGCGGGCTGTGGGCCAGTGCTGACAACGGTTTGCGGCGATTTTGTTGTGCGATGCCGCGTACTTTCTCGTTCATGATGACAAAAACACGGTAACTACGGGCATCTCCGGTCATGCACCGGCGCAATCCCTTGCTGGGCGGGCTTTGGGGGTTTCCCTAGCCGATGGGGGCTTGCGTACTGGCGCGACTTTTGGTTGGCGTCAACTTGCCCTGCGAGCGGCTCGATGCGTTACATCGGTCGGAATACGAAGGACTTCGCGCGTGTTCGGTCGAGTCGACGCGCTGCGTTGGCGCACGATTCCGCCAAAACCCTTGCGGTCCGATGGGGACAAATGAAAGCAATTCCCGTTTGAGGTAAAATAATGGGGTTTTCCCGCCCAAAACCGGAAGTGCGTCTGCTAGGCGCGCCTGGGGTCCGGGCATCGGGGCCATCAAGGACGGCTCGCGCATTCGCATGTCAGGCGATTCGGGCATTAGTTCCGTCGATGTGCCGCGCCCCGCCCGTCGTCATACGTCAAGCCAATATGAGTACTCAGAATCAACAGACCGTGCTGGAAGTCCACCACTGGACTGATACGTTGTTCAGCTTCAAGACCACTCGCGACGCTTCGTTCCGTTACGTCAATGGCCAGTTCACGATGATCGGGCTGGAAGTGGAAGGCAAACCGCTGCTGCGCGCCTACAGCATGGCGAGCGCGAATTACGAGGAAGAGCTTGAGTTCCTGAGCATCAAGGTGCAGGACGGTCCGCTGACCTCGCGTCTGCAGCACTTGAAGCCGGGCGACAAGGTCATCGTTGGACGCAAGCCGACCGGTACGCTCATCGACGACAACCTGTTGCCGGGCAAGCATCTGTACCTGCTTTCGACGGGCACGGGCCTCGCGCCGTTCATGAGTATCATCCGCGATCCGGAAGTCTACGATCGCTACGAGCACATCATTCTGGTTCACGGCTGCCGCTTCACCAGCGAATTGGCGTATCGCGATCTCATTACGCAGCATCTGCCGGCGCACGAGTATCTCGGTGAATACGTGCGCGACAAGCTGATCTATTATCCGACGGTGACGCGCGAAGAGTTCGAAAACCAGGGCCGTATCACGGAGCTGGTTGAGTCGGGCAAGATGTTCGCCGACATCGGTTTGCCGGAATTTTCGCCGGAAAACGACCGCATCATGTTGTGCGGCAGCCCGGCTATGCTCAAGGACACCCGCGAGCTGCTGGAGAAGCGTGGCTTCGTGGAAGGCCACAACCACGCCCCGGGGCACTACCTCGTCGAGCGTGCGTTCGTCGGCTAAGTCCGTCGGCCCCTACGCTCAAGGCAGCGCTTGCTTCCTTGGGACGAAAAAAAACCGCTCAATCGAGCGGTTTTTTTTGTCATCGGAACCGGTTAGAACTGGTTCATGGTGTTGTCTTTCCCCGCTGCCTTGAGGGCCGCTGCGCCGCTGAAATACTCCTTGTGGTCGTCGCCGATGTCCGAGCCGGACATATTCTGGTGCTTCACGCAGGCGATGCCCTGGCGAATTTCCTTGCGCTGCACGCCGGCCACATAGCCGAGCATGCCCTGATCGCCGAAGTATTCCTTGGCCAGGTTGTCGGTCGAGAGTGCGGCGGTGTGGTACGTCGGCAGTGTGATCAGGTGGTGGAAGACACCGGCTTCGCGCGCCGCATCGGCCTGGAACGTGCGAATTTTTTCGTCGGCGACGGCCGCCAATTCGGTGTCATCGTATTCCTCGCTCATCAACTGGCCGCGCTCGTAGGCTGAGACATCCTTGCCGGCCGCCTTCATCGCGTCATACGTCTGCTGGCGGAAGTTCAAGGTCCAGTTGAACGACGGGCTGTTGTTGTACACCAGCTTGGCGTTCGGGATCACTTTGCGAATCTCGCTGACCATGCCGGCGATCTGGGCGATATGCGGCTTTTCGGTTTCGATCCACAGCAGGTCGGCGCCGTTTTGCAGTGCGGTGATGGAATCCAGCACGCAGCGTGCTTCGCCCGTGCCAGGGCGGAACTGGAACAGGTTGCTGGGCAGGCGCTTGGGGCGCAGCAGCTTGCCGTCGCGCTTGATGACGACGTCGCCATTGCCGAGGGCATCCGCCGAAATTTCGTCGCAATCAAGGAACGAATTGTATTGGTCGCCCAAGTCGCCCGGCGTGTGGGTCACGGCGATCTGCTTGGTCAGGCCGGCGCCCAGTGAGTCGGTACGGGACACGATAATGCCGTCGTCCACGCCCAGTTCAAGGAAGGCGTAGCGAATCGCGCGAATCTTGGCGAGGAAGTCTTCGTGCGGCACGGTGACTTTGCCATCCTGGTGACCGCATTGCTTCTCGTCGGACACCTGATTCTCGATCTGAATGCAGCATGCGCCGGCTTCGATGAACTGCTTGGCCAGCAGGTAGGTGGCTTCCGCGTTACCGAAACCCGCGTCGATGTCGGCGATGATCGGCACGACGTGGGTGACGTGGTTGTCGATTTTCTCCTGGATGGCGGCCTTGGCAGCCCCGTCGGCCGCGTCCAGTTGGCGGAACAGGCCGCCGAGTTCGCGGGCGTCCGCTTGGCGCAGGAACGTGTACAGCTCGCGGATCAACGCGGTGACGGAGGTTTTTTCGTGCATCGACTGGTCCGGCAGCGGTCCGAACTCCGAGCGCAGTGCTGCAACCATCCAACCCGACAGATAAAGGTAGCTGCGGTCGGTGGTGTTGAAGTGCTTCTTGATGGAGATCATCTTCTGCTGGCCGATGAAGCCGTGCCAGCAACCCAGCGACTGGGTGTACTTGGACGGGTCCGCATCGTAGGCGGCCATGTCGGCGCGCATGATCTTGGCCGTGTACTTGGCAATGTCCAGACCCGTTTTGAATCGGTTCTGGGCACGCATGCGTGCGGCATATTCGGGATTGATGGCATCCCAGGCGCTGCCTTGTTTCTGCTTCAAACCAGCCACAGCGGTGATGTCGTCTTGATATTGGGTCATGTGCCTCTCCTGAGAGCAAAGCGCGTTTGAATAAAGGGTTCAGCGTGTCGCCCCCGTATGTCGAAGCGAACTGCATGACGAAATGGTACCGCCGTTTGGCGCGATTGGGTCAAGTCTTATATAAGACATAAGAGTTAATTTATGCTTATTTTTCAATGACATATGTGCAATATTTCGCAATTCGAAACACGTTTTCGGGTGACGGAAAAATGAGGCGAGCGAAATTTCGAGGGAATTCCGCAATGTGAAATGCGCTTTCGTTGGCTGGAGACGGGACACGCGCCGATGGCGTGAGCAACGAGCGCTGGCGGAATGATTGTGTGGACGTCTGTTGAGACGAGGCGACGTTCCGACGGGCGATGAATGGCGCGATCCAATGTGGGGGCAAGCGCGCTACGCAAGCCGCCAGCCGGACCCGGCTGGGGCCTGACTCATCTTGGAAGGCGGCGCGCCTCGGATCGACCGGCAGCCGGTCAGGCGCGCGTCGACGTGGCCGTGCGTGCGACTCGCTGCTAGGGCTTGGCGCTCAGGTCAGCGCTGGCTTCTGAGGTCGGGGCAGCGGAAGTCGGCGCGGGTCGTGCCCACACGCTGTAGGGATCGCCGCGGCGGGCGCGTTTCCAGGTCGCGCACGCGAACAGTGCAAAGCCGCCCGCGAAGACGATCGCGACGAGGTCAACGCCGGCCAGCACCCAATCGCCCGCAGCCATCGAGCGCACGAGATTGTCCGGCGTGAGCACGGCGTCGGCGGCCGGGATAATGAGGCAGACGAGCGCCGTCGCTGCAAGTAGTCCCGTGGCTGCCACCGCCGGCGCCGCGAGCGCGGCGAAAAGCATCGAGGCGGTGAGCGTGGCGATGAAGATTGAGAGCGCCGTCATGTCGGGGGCGACGATCGCACCGACGAAGGCCGCGGCAATCCCCAGGCATGTGCCGAGAAACACGCCGGCGGTGGCCTTGGCCATCCCTCGCAGATGGGCGGGTTGTACGGCTGCGTTGCGCTTGCGACGCGATTCGAGCCAGAGCAGGTTGCCACTGTAGACGAGCACCGCACCCATCAGGCCCAGGACGAAGTACACCCAGCGCATGGCATCGCCCGCGAAGTTACCGAAGTGGGCGCCGTAGATCATGCTGAGCATCGCGTGGTTGGCGTCCCGTACGCCGGGGCTGTGCTGACCGACGATCGCCCCGTCGTTCAGGCGCACGGCCACGGCCGAGAACACTCCCAGCGAGTCGCTGGCCTCGCCGTAGACTTCGGCCACCGCGTCCGGCTTGCCGTAGCGGGTCCACGCCACGGCGGTCGCTTCCATGCCGGGCGCCGCGTGCTCGGCGCGGGCGAGCAGGGCCGTGAGACCAAGCGGCTTGCCGTCGACCGGTGCGATCGTTGCCGGCACTGCGCCCGTTATCTGCGGAATTTGCGACAGCAGCTTGTTATCGAACGTCACGACGTTGAACGCCATCATCAGCGGCAGGAGGAGGCACAGCAGCGCCCCTGTCAACGCGAAGACAATATGAAACGGCAGACTCAGCACGCCGATGGCGTTATGCGCGTCCTGCCAGAAGCGCTTGACGTTGCGTCCCGGGCGCAACGCAAAGAGGTCTCGCGTGACGCGCGGCAGATGCACGATCACGCCCGAGATCAACGCCATGCCGTAGAACAGCGACACCACGCCCATCAGATATAGCCCGTAGGTCGGGATCGACAGCGAGTAGTGCAGCGCATTGATCGTGCCCGACAGGCCCGGGCGCGCCTCGCCGATCACGAGCGACGGCGCGGTACCCTCGGCGTTAGCGGGCAAGCGTGCCTGTTGCCATTCGCCGTTCGGTTCCTGCCAGTAGGCAAAGGGCGTTGGCGAGTGATTGGGCAACACCACGCCCATCTGCTCGCGCGCGGCCGGGAATTGCATGCGAACCCGCTCGGCGAGCTGTTCCGTTTGCGCGAGCGAGAGCGGTGCATGACGCGTGGCGGGCTGCTCCCAGCGTTCGATCTCATGATGGAAGACGGTCAGGGCGCCGCCGAGCATGGCGATGAACAGCGCGAAACCGGCGACGATGCCGGCCCACGTGTGGACACTCAGATATTGGCGAAGGGTTTGGGCGCGCATTGAACAATCCTTACCCGACGGCGTGCGCCAACAGCAGAGCAACCCAGGCGACGACGGTGGTGGCGCCAAGGCCAACCCACGCGTGTTTGGCGGTGCGGCTCGCGTAGGCGACGGCACACAGGCCAAGCCACAGGAGCGGGAAGAGGGCGATGACGGGAATCACCGCCGTTTGCCAACCGACCGGCGTCAGATGGGCGATAGTGCCGCACAGCGCCATCGCCGCGAAGCCGCCGAGCACCAGGCCCGCGAAGGTTCTACTCCACATGAGTGTTTCCGCGCAAAGAGCGCCAGCCGCCCACTGCATACGGCCAGAAAAGCTGGCCGAAACACAGCGACATGAACGCCGCCGCGATGCCGGCCGAAGGGCCGGCCGCCAGCCACCAGCAACCCAGGCTGACAATAGCGGCCAACAGCGAGAGTGACCGGGCGGGCTGTGCAGCCAAACGTCGTGCGCGCACACGCTGGTGCTCAGAGGTGAGATAGCAGGCGCCGCCTGCCAGCCATGCCAGGGCAATAGCCAATCCAATCAACATGCTCGGGAATCACATGAAAATATGGCCCGCAGGCGAAGACGTCACCCTTTGGCGACGCGACGGTCGAGGCCGATCGAAAACGGTTCCGCGCAAACGCAGCGTTCACACATTTTTGGGTGATGATGCGAATGGTAACAGAAACGATTCGCATTTATAACATGAGTCGCCAAAATCCCGAAATAGCGCGCCTGGAAATGGGGTGCCGCGCCTGAGCACAC
>NZ_KB290536.1:34218-61568 GCF_000282835.1 Pandoraea sp. B-6
GAGCGGCAAGCGTCGGGCCGCCTCGCCTCATCAGGCCGGGCGGCGCTCCAGCAGCACCGGGATCGACTTGGAGGTCGGGGTTCCCGCACCCTCAGCGATGGCGTCGAGCGGCACCAGCCCGTTGGTCTCGGGGTAGTATGCCGCGATGCAGCCACGCGGAATGTCGTAGGCAACGAGCAGGAAATCATCGGCGCGACGCGCAATGCCGTCGTGCCAGACACCCACGAGGTCAACGTGCTCGCCTGCACGAAAGCCTCGCGCATCCAGATCTTCCGAGTTGGCGAAGACAACGCGGCGCTGTCCGAACACCCCACGATATCGGTCGTTCAGGCCGTAGATTGTGGTGTTGTATTGATCGTGGGAGCGAATCGTGGCGAGTTGCAGCACATCGGCGCCACGCTCACCCGCCTGGCGCCGTGCCACGTCGATCGGCATCTCGTGCGGCAGCGGGTGTGTCGTGAAGTTGGCGCGCGCGTTGGCGGTCAGCCACTGACGCGTTGACGGCGGCACGGGCAGCCGGAAGCCCCCCGGATGGCGCACGCGGCGATTGAAGTCCGCAAAGTCATCAAAGGTGGCGGCCATGGCGTCGCGAATGCGATCGTAGTCCTCCACGTACCAGTGCCAATCCTCGACACCGCCGAGCGCGCGGCCCATCGTTGCCTGCGCGATGCCCGCGACAATGGCCGGTTCGGAACGCAGATGCTCGGACGCCGGGGCGTTGATGCCATACGACAGGTGCACCATGCTCATCGAGTCTTCCACCGTGACGCCCTGCACCGCGCCTTGCTGCATGTCGATTTCGGTGCGGCCCAGACACGGCAGGATCAGTGCATCGCGCCCGTGCACGAGATGGCTGCGATTGAGCTTGGTCGCCACGTGCACAGTCAGGTCGCACTGGCGAAGCCCCTCCCAGGTGCGCGGCGTGTCGGGTGTGGCCATCGCGAAGTTGCCGCCCATGCCGATGAAGACCTTGACGCGGCCGTCGCGCATGGCCGAGATCGTATCGACGACGCTCAACCCGTCGCGTCGCGGCGGCGCAAACGCGAACGCTTGGCCAAGCCGGTCAAGGAAGGCGGCCGACGGCTTTTCGTTGATGCCGACGGTACGGTCGCCCTGCACGTTGCTGTGACCGCGCACGGGACACAGACCCGCCCCCGGGCGTCCGATGTTGCCGCGCAGGAGCATCAGGTTGACGATCATCTGAATGGTCGCGACGGCGTGCTTGTGCTGCGTAATGCCCATGCCCCACGTCGCAATGACGCGCTCGCCGCGCAGATAGACGTCGGCAATCTGGCACATCTGGGCTTGCGAGACACCGGACGCGCGCGTGAGATCGTCCCAGCGTTCGCTGCGTACGTCGGCGGCGAAATCGTCGAAACCGTGTGTGTGTTCCGCGATGAAGGCATCGTCGAGCAGCGCGGATTCGCCATTGGCGCGCGCAAGGGCGTCGCGCTCCAGCACGCGCTTGATGACGCCCTTCACGAATGCAAAGTCGCCGCCGCACGCCGGCGTGATGTAATGGCTGCTGATCGCGGTGCCGCCGAGGCTCAGCATTTCGGCCGGACTTTGCGGGTCGGCAAAGCGTTCCAATCCGCGTTCGTGCAGCAGATTGACCGACACGATGGTCGCGCCGCGCCGGGCTGCCTCGCGCAACTCACCGAGCATGCGCGGATGATTGGTGCCCGGGTTCTGGCCGAACAGCAGCAGCGTATCGGCCTGTTCGAAGTCGTCGAGGGTGACGGTGCCCTTGCCGATGCCGATCGTGGGCGGCAGGCCAACGCTCGTCGGCTCGTGACACATGTTCGAGCAGTCGGGAAAATTGTTCGTGCCGTACTGGCGCACGAAGAGCTGATAAAGGAACGCCGCTTCGTTGCTGGTGCGACCGGACGTATAGAACGCTGCCTGATCGGGGTCGGGCAGGGCGCGCAAGTGCTCGCCGATCAACGCGAAGGCGTCGGTCCAGGCGATCGGTGCATAGCGGTCGGTGGCGGCGTCGTAGCGCATGGGATGCGTAAGACGGCCGTAGCCTTCGAGCGTGTAATCGTCCAGCGCGAGCAAGTCGGTCACACTGTGCTCGGCAAAAAAGTCAGGGGTGACGCGGCGCTTGGTGGCTTCGGCGGCGACCGCCTTGGCCCCGTTTTCGCAGAATTCGAACGTCGAGGCGTGTTCGCGATCCGGCCACGCGCAGCCCGGGCAATCGAAGCCGCTGGGTTGGTTTGCGCTGAGCAGTGTGCGGGCGCCTTTGAGCGGAATGCCTTGGGTGACAAGTTGAATGGCAACGTTCTTGAGGGCTCCCCAGCCGCCGGCGGGGCGATCGTAGGGGGCGATTTTCGAGGCGGGCATGGTGCGTTTTCTGACGAGAAGAGGTGGCGCGGCGCGTCGGCATCTGGGGAATGCTTCGGACATAGCCAAACGGTTACCGTTAAATAGGCAAAGTGATGCATAATTCAACGGCGTTGCAACGGTATTTTGGTGCCGACGTCGATCTGGAAAACCCTATGAATTCGACGTTTTCAGGCATCTTATCAGGATATTGCATAAATTGATTTATGCAATTATTAGCATATAAGGTGAGTCAATGAAGCAGATATCGATCGGCCCGCAGCTCCGGTTTCACCGCGACGGCAACGATCTTCCGCTCGACAAGGTGCTGTCGCTACTCGCCGAGGTGCAGGCGCACGGCAACTTGCAGGCGGCCAGCCAAGCGCTCGGGCAATCGTATCGAGGCGCGTGGGGCCACGTGAAGGAAGTCGAGGCGCTCATGGGGGCGCCCTTGCTGACGATGGCGCGTGGCCGTGGCGCGGTGCTCACGCCGCTTGCTCAGCGGCTACTGTGGGGGCAAAAGCGCCTGCAGGCTCGGCTCGGCCCCCTGCTGGAGACGATGGCGTCGGAGTTGCAGACCGAGCTTGACGATCTGCTGTTGCAGGACAGCGACCAACTGCGGCTGTTTGCCAGTCATGGGCTGGCGATCGCGGCGCTGGTCGATTTCGCGGGACGCGCGGGCCTGCCCATCGAAGTGAGCTATCGCGGCAGCATCGAAGCGATTGCCGCGCTCGCGAAGCACGAGTGCGAGGTCGCGAGTTTTCACGTGCCGATCGGCGCGCTTGCAGAACCGGTGCTCGATCACTATGGGCCCTTGCTCAAGGGCAAGTCGTATCGGGTGGCAGACGTCGCTTCGCGCCGTCTCGGGTTGCTCGTTGCACGCGGCAATCCGCTCGGCATTCATACGCTGGCCGACCTGCCGCGCACGGGGGCGCGCTTCGCGAACCGGGAGCGCGGATCCGGCACCCGAATCATCTTCGATCTGCTGCTCGCGCGTGAGGGAATCGATCCGGCTGCCGTGGCGGGCGCGGAGAACATCGAGTTCACGCACGCCGCCGTGGCGGCGTACATCGCCAGCGGACGCGCCGACGCGGGTCTCGCCATCGAGGCAGCGGCAAGCCAGTTCGGGCTCGATTTCCTGCCAATCCTGACGGAGCGCTATTGCCTGATGTTTCCCGAGACCGGCAGCGAGTCCGCGCATTTGCGGACGCTGCTGGAAATTCTGCAAAGCGACGCGTATCGGCAGGCGGTGCATGCCATCCCCGGCTACAGCGAGGCGGCGACCGGTAGCATCGCCCCGCTGTCTGAGGCGTTTCCCTCGTTGGGTTGAAAAATAATATGCAATGATATGCATATGTTGCGCCCGAGCATCGGTCGCGTCGAACGGCCAGCCGGCGCGGTTTATGCGGCTTTGGCATGCTGCTGTGCGGCGAGCGTGGGAAAAGCGAGCAACGCAAGCTATCGGTGTTTCCACGAGGCTTGTTGGGAGGGGACGTTTGGACTAATGTCCTAACTGTCGAGCCCCCAGAAACGCGCCGCCATCATATGCAACGTAGAACATATGAGGCGCCGTTTCGCCCCAGGAGACATACGAGATGGTGTCCACCCCTCACGCGACGCTCGCGCCGCTGCTGGCTCGCCACGCCGGCCGTGCGCACGAGTTGTTGCCGCTGTTGCATGCCCTGCAGGACAGCGACGGTTACGTCGACCCCGCCCATGTGCCGGCGATCGCCGCCGCGCTGAATCTTTCTCGCGCCGAAGTGCATGGCGTGATTACCTTCTATCATCACTTCCGCAGCGCGCCGCCGCCCCCGATCGTGGTGCAGGTCTGCCGCGCGGAGGCCTGTCGCAGTCGGGGTGGCGAAGCGCTCGTGGCCCATATCGAGGCGTCTACCGGCGCACCCGTGGACGGCGCGCCGTGTCGCGGCGTCGGCGTCGAATCGGTGTATTGCCTCGGGCAATGTGCGTTGTCCCCGGCCGTGATGATCAACGGCGAACTGCACGCGCGCGTGAGTCCGGCGCGCTTCGATGCGCTGCTGCCGGCGCGCAAGGCAGGTGACCATGTCTGAGTCTTCGAAGCGCGGTCCGTACCGCGTGTATATCCCGCGCGACTCCGCTGCGCTCGCCTTGGGCGCGGACCGGGTCGCCGCCGCTGTGGCAACGGAAGCCACCCAGCGAGGCATTGCCGTCGATATCGTGCGCAATGGCTCTCGTGGGCTGTTTTGGCTCGAACCCCTCGTCGAAGTGGAGACCCCCGCCGGGCGCATCGGGTACAGCAACGTGCAGGCCGCTCAGGTCGCCGCCTTGTTCGATAGCGGCTGGCCCGCATGTGCTGCTCAGGACGCCGAGCGCGAGGTTCCCGCGGACAATCCCGACGGGAGTTGGGACGCCCCAATGCCTGCCTGCGTCGGTCGGGTCGATGCGATTCCGTATCTGGCGCGGCAACAGCGCCTGACGTTCGCGCGCATTGGCGTGACCGACCCGCTCAACCCGGTGGACTATGAAGCGCACGGTGGCCTGGTCGGACTGCGCGCATGCCTGGCGCTCGACGCGGCCGCAGGGTGCCAGACCGTGCTCGACTCGGGCCTGCGTGGACGCGGCGGCGCGGCGTTTCCGGCGGGCATCAAGTGGCAAACCGTCAGCCGCGCCCAGGCGGCAACCAAATACGTCGTCTGCAATGCCGACGAAGGCGACTCGGGCACATTTGCCGATCGGCTCATCATGGAGAGCGATCCGTTCGTTCTCATCGAAGGGATGGCCATCGCAGCGCTCTGCGTGGGGGCGAGCGAGGGCATCATCTACGTGCGCAGCGAGTATCCGCATGCCATTGCGGCACTCGAGTCGGCAATTGCCGTCGCGCGCCGGGAAGGCTGGCTCGGCCCGGACGTGCTGGGCTCGGGACGCGCTTGCGAGTTGCGCGTCGCCAAGGCGGCGGGCGCTTATATCTGCGGCGAGGAAACGGCGTTGCTCGAAAGCCTGGAAGGCAAGCGCGGCGTGGTCCGGGCGAAACCGCCGATTCCAGCGGTGGCCGGACTCTTCGGGCAGCCGACACTCGTCAACAACGTCGTTACCCTCGCGAGCGTGCCGTTCATCTTCGCGCATGGCGCCGACGCCTATCGCGAGTTCGGCATGGGCCGCTCGCAAGGCACACTGGCGGTGCAACTCGCGGGCAACGTGCGTCGCGGCGGACTGGTGGAGCTGGCGTTCGGCGTGACGCTGCGCACACTGCTCGACGAGTTCGGCGGCGGGACAGCCAGCGGGCGCCCTGCCAAGGCCATTCAGGTCGGGGGCCCGCTCGGGGCGTATCTGCCAAGCGCGCAGTGGGACGTGCCGATGGATTACGAGGCGTATGCCTCGCTCGGCGCGGTCGTCGGTCACGGCGGGGTGGTCGTCCACGACGACACGGCCGACCTCGCGGCGTTGGCGAGCTACGCGATGCAGTTCTGTGCACACGAGTCGTGCGGCAAATGTACGCCGTGCCGCATTGGTGCGACGCGCGGAGTCGAGGTGATCGACCAGATCCGACGCGGAGACACCTCCGTGCGTCAGGTAACACTGCTGCGTGATCTGTGCGACACGATGGTGGCGGGGTCGCTGTGCGCGATGGGCGGCATGACGCCGTTCCCGGTGCGCTCGGCGCTCGAACATTTCCCGGCAGACTTCGGTCTGCCCGATGGCGCCGGGCGCGCCGAAGCCGCCTGACGCGCATGCGTCAGACAGGGAGGAGAACACATGATTCATCCGAGCACCTCAGTGACCCCGGGCCACGACCTGGACATGGGCACGCCGCTGCGTGAGAGCGATGTCGGCATTACCCTCGAAATCGACGGCGAGCGCGTAACCGTGCCGGCCGGCACGTCGATCATGCGGGCGGCGGCGGGCCGCGACGTCAACATCCCCAAGCTCTGTGCGACGGATTCGCTCGAACCGTTCGGGTCTTGCCGCTTGTGTCTGGTCGAAATCGAGGGGCGGCGCGGATTTCCCGCCTCGTGTACGACACCCGTCGAGCCGGGCATGAAGGTACGCACGCAGTCGCCGGCGCTGCAGGATCTGCGTCGCAACGTGATGGAGCTTTACATCTCCGATCACCCGCTCGACTGCCTGACCTGCGCGGCCAACGGCGATTGCGAATTGCAGGACATGGCGGGCGTCACGGGGCTGCGCGAGGTGCGCTACGGCTTCGAGGGCGAAAACCATATTCACAGCGCGAAGGACGAGTCGAATCCGTATTTCACGTATGACCCGTCGAAATGCATCGTCTGCAATCGTTGTGTGCGGGCGTGCGAGGAGACGCAGGGCACGTTTGCGCTGACGATTTCCGGCCGTGGCTTCGAGGCGCGGGTTTCGGCCGGGCAGGATCAGCCGTTCATGGATTCGGAGTGCGTGTCGTGCGGCGCGTGCGTATCGGCCTGCCCGACGGCGACGCTGCAGGAAAAAAGCGTCATCGAGATGGGGCAGCCCGAGCACGCGGTGGTTACCACGTGTGCGTACTGCGGCGTGGGCTGCGCGTTCAAGGCGGAAATGAAGGGCGGGGAAGTCGTTCGCATGACCCCGTACAAGGATGGCGGGGCGAATGAGGGCCACGCCTGCGTGAAGGGGCGCTTTGCGTGGGGATACGCCACGCACAAGGAGCGCATCACCAAGCCGATGATCCGCAGCAAGATTACCGATCCGTGGCGCGAGGTGTCGTGGGACGAGGCGCTGGACTACGCGGCGTCGGAGTTCCGGCGCATTCAGGCGACGTATGGGCGCGATGCCATTGGCGGCATCACGTCGTCGCGTTGCACGAACGAAGAGACGTATCTCGTGCAGAAGCTGGTGCGTGCCGCGTTCGGTAACAACAACGTCGACACCTGTGCGCGCGTGTGTCATTCACCGACCGGTTACGGGCTCAAGCAGACGCTCGGCGAGTCGGCGGGCACGCAGACGTTCAAGTCGATCGAGCACTCGGACGTGATTCTCGTGATGGGCGCCAATCCGACCGATGGGCATCCGGTGTTCGCCTCGCGACTCAAGCGTCGTGTGCGCGAGGGGGCGAACCTCATCGTGATCGATCCGCGGCGCATCGACATCGTCGACGGGCCGCACGTGAAGGCCGCATTCCACTTGCCGCTGCGCCCCGGAACGAACGTGGCAATGGTCAATGCCCTCGCGCACGTGATCGTCACCGAAGGGCTGCTGGCCGAGGACTTCATCGCCGAGCGCTGTGAAGACCGGGCCTTCGCGCAATGGCGCGACTTTGTGGCGCTGCCGGAGAATTCTCCCGAAGCCGTGTCGGTCGTCACCGGCGTGGACGCCGAGCAGATCCGCGGCGCGGCGCGTTTGTACGCCACGGGCGGCAACGCGGCAATCTATTACGGACTGGGGGTGACCGAGCACGTTCAGGGGTCGACCGCGGTCATGGGCATTGCCAACCTGGCGATGGCCACCGGGAATGTCGGGCGCGAGGGCGTTGGCGTGAACCCGTTGCGCGGCCAGAACAATGTTCAAGGGTCGTGCGACATGGGGTCGTTCCCCCATGAACTGCCCGGTTATCGCCACGTCTCCGATACGTTGGTACGCGAGTCGTTCGAGGCCGCTTGGGGCGTCACGCTGCAGGCCGAGCCGGGGCTGCGGATTCCGAACATGTTCGACGCGGCGGTGCAGGGCAGCTTCAAGGGGCTTTACTGCCAGGGCGAGGACATCGTGCAGTCCGACCCGAACACGCAGCACGTGGCGGCGGCGATGGAGGCGATGGAGTGCCTCGTCGTGCAGGATATCTTCCTGAACGAAACGGCCAAGTACGCGCATGTGCTGCTGCCGGGCACGACGTTCCTCGAAAAGGACGGCACATTCACGAATGCGGAGCGGCGCATCTCACGTGTGCGTCGGGTGATGGCGCCGCTGCCGGGCATGGCGGACTGGGAGGTGACGATCGCGCTGGCGAAGCGACTGGGGTACGACATGCCTTATACACATCCGTCGCAGATCATGGACGAGATCGCCCGATTGACCCCGACGTTCAGCGGCGTGAGCTACGCGCGTCTCGATGAAGCCGGCAGTCTGCAATGGCCGTGTAACGACGAGGCGCCCGACGGCACGCCGATCATGCACGTGCATGCGTTCGTGCGCGGCAAGGGACGCTTCATCATCACCCGATATGTGCCGACGGACGAGAAGGTTACGCCGCGCTACCCGCTGCTGCTCACCACGGGACGCATTCTCTCGCAATACAATGTCGGCGCGCAGACACGTCGCACGCACAACGTGGCCTGGCACGATGAAGACCGGCTCGAAATTCACCCGGTCGATGCGGAGGATCGCGGCATCAAGGACAACGATTGGGTCGGCATCCGCAGCCGCGCGGGCGAAACAGTGCTGCGTGCTGTCATCAGCGAGCGCATGCAGCCGGGCGTGGTGTACACGACCTTCCATTTCCCGGAGTCGGGCGCAAACGTCATCACGACCGACAACTCGGACTGGGCGACCAACTGTCCCGAGTACAAGGTGACGGCCGTGCAAGTGCTGCCGGTGGTACAGCCCTCCGCATGGCAGTCGGAATACTCAACCTTCAACCGCACGCAGCTCGCGCTGCTCGATGCGGCCCATGTGCCCTCCGAGCCGGTGCCGGCGAAGTAGGGCGCGTTCGGTGAATTGACGTGGAGTCAGCGTTTGACGATGTTCAACCCATTAGGTGACCGGGACAACCGGCAGCCTGCAGGCGAACCGCAGGGCGAGCGTGCGGGGCCGGGCGATGCCGACGTGATCGACGAGACGGTTGGCGGACGTGTCGCGCCGGTGTGCGACGCGGCGCCCGCCGTGCTCGACCCGGACAGTCTCGCGCCGAGTGCGACGGTTGACGTTCGGCGCTTCCGTCATGGGACGTGGCAGTCGGCGAGCGACGAACTGGCCGAAGAAGTGCCCGTAGCGCTGGAGTTCAATGGCATCTCCCACGTGGTGATGCTCGCCACGCCTGCAGACGTCGACGACTTTGCCTTGGGGTTCGCGTTGTCCGAGGGCATTCTCAACGACCGGCGCGAGTGCTACGGCATTGACGTGACGGCAACGACACAGGGCGTGACGGCGCATCTCGACGTCTCGTCGCGCGCGTTTGCCGGACTCAAGGAACGGCGCCGCAATCTCACGGGACGCACCGGCTGCGGACTGTGCGGCACGGAAAGTCTCGATCAGGTTCTGCGGCCGTTGCCGGCCGCCGGTGCGCCGCTGCGTGTGTCGCACGCGGCGCTGGCCGCCGCGTATGCCGGGCTGGCGCGCCATCAGCCGCTGAACGGCGTGACGGGCGCCGTGCACGGCGCGGCCTGGTGCTCGCCGCAGGGCGAGATACTTTGCTTGCGTGAAGACGTCGGCCGGCACAACGCGCTCGACAAGCTGATCGGCGCGCTCGCGCGCAGCGAACAGCCGTTCGATCGTGGCTTTGTGCTGATGACGAGTCGTGCGAGCGTCGAAATCGTGCAAAAGGCCGCGCAGGTCGGCATTCCGATGGTCGCGGCCGTTTCGGCGGCGACGGCCCTCGCGGTGCAAACGGCAGCGTCGGCGGGCGTGACGCTGGTCGGCTTCGTGCGCGGGGAGCAGTGCGTGATCTACACCGGCGGGGCGGCGCTCGACGCCAGCGCCTGACGCCAACAAACGAGCAGGAGCTTCCTGATGGACGGTAATAACCTCGTGCGCATGGCCAATCGCATCGCGGACTTCTTTGAATCGTTACCTGATCGCGACGAAGCGCTGGATGAAGTCGCCGCGCATCTGCACAAGTTCTGGGATCCACGCATGCGCGCCGAGATCCTCGCATTGGCCGACACGCCGGTCTCCGCCGAGATGCACGTGCTGGTGCGTGAAGCGCTCGTCCGCCATCGTGAGCGGCTGACGCCGGCTGGGTGAGGCCGGTTCCAGGCGAAGACACGTCGCTCGCAGTATAGTGGGAGCTGCCGTCGCGCTTCGGCGCGGCTTTACCCGAGGAGGACTTGATGAGCGATACCCAGACGCGCAAGCCGGTCCAACAGAAGTCTGAGCCGGAGGACGTCGTGGAACGCGACCTTGATGAAGCCCTTGAGGAGACGTTTCCGGCAAGTGACCCGGTTTCCATCGAAATCGACAAGCCAAAACGGGCGCCCAAGTCGACATCGGGTGACTCGACAGGTCCCGCGGGCGGGGCTGGCGGCCGAAAATAAATCTCGGCCCGGTGGTGGTTTGCCGCCCGGCCGGGGCGAATTCGTGGCAAAATTCCGCGCCTGACTCTCTCAGGCTGGGACTGTAGGAATTCAATGGCGGCAGGTACGGTAAAAAAAGTTCGACGCTACGCGCTGGAAACCATCGATGTGATGGGGCAGAGCGGACTGGGTGTCGTCGAGCGCCCCGACGGGCGTTTCGTCATGTATCCGGAGTACTGGACGCAGACGCAGGCGCTTAGCCAGAAGATGCGCACGTTGTACCGCCGAAATTGTCAGCTCGAGTACCAGTTGGCGAAGCTCACGCGCGAACTCGATCGACTTCGCACTGTAGTCGATACGCCGCGCCCTGTCGGAAATCCGCAAGCATCGCTGCCCGGCACCGACGTGCCGCAGCCTGAACTCGCCCTTGAGCGCAAGCCCGCCGCCGAACTACCGCCGCGACGACGCAAACGCGCCGCCTGAGTCCGCCGTCTCGCAAAGCCTGCCGAGCCAGTTCTCCCGATCGACTTCGTTAAGCCACCGAATTTCCCTCAACGTACAGTTACTTGCCCGCTTCGCCGACCATCATGGCGCTTACCGCATCGCAACTCGAAACCTTCCGTAACGACGGTTATCTGATTCTCCCGCGCTATGTGGCGCAGGCCGACTGCGAGGCGATGCTGGCGGACGCGCGCGCGCAACTGGCATCGGCCACGTTGCCGCTCGAGTTCGAAGCCGATGTGGGCTATGCAGGAGCACCGGCATCGCGTGACGCGCAGGGGGGCCAGACCGTTCGTCGTCTGCTCAAGGCCTACGATCGTGGCGATGCGCTGCGTCGCTGGGCAACGCGTCCGGATCTGGTCGAGTCGCTTGCGCAAATCTTTGGCGAGGATGTAGTGCTCACGCTGGCGCATCACAATTGCGTGATGACCAAACATCCCCATTTCGGCACGGCGACCGGTTGGCATCGCGATATTCGGTATTGGTCATTCCCGCAGAATTCGCTGATCTCCGTGTGGCTGGCGTTGGGGCCGGAAACGCGTGAGAACGGTGCGCTACGCTTCATCCCCGGGTCGCATCGCGAACAACTCCAGCCGCACCAGCTCGATTCGCTGGACTTCCTGCGTCCCGACGAGCCCGACAATCAGCCGCTCGTCGCACGGGGTCGGCAGGTGGCCCTGGCGCAGGGTGATGTCGTGTTGTTTCACAGCGGTCTGTTCCACGCGGCCGGGCGCAACGAGGGCGATACCACGAAATTCTCCGTCGTGTTTGCGTATCGCGGCGAGAGTAATCCGCCAACGCCGGGCACACGCTCCGCGTCGGCCGGCGAAGTCGCACTGGGCCACTGACGTGCCTTGCGCCGGGAAGGCCCGTTCTCCGGCGTCGCCAATCATTTTGGGCGCTTTCCTAATTCGGTCGGCACCTTTTCCCGCGTAGACTCTCCGGCCACCCTGATGGTGTTGTGCGCTGGCACTTCTGGGTCGCATCGTCCCGACGTCGATGCCGTGCCACGCCGGTAATCTGCCTGACGCCATTCCATACAAGTGTCGTGATGCGCTGAGGTCGACCCCGGTTGACACGGCGTGCACGGCCGTTTCCGGAGGAGCCCCGTGTCCCATTTGCCTGATACGCCCGTAGTACCGCCCGTCGCCTCGGCGTGTGCCACGCCCGACGCGCTCGCCGTCGCCGGCCGCGCCACCTGGGAATCGCGGCTGGGCTTTATTCTCGCGGCGGCCGGTTCTGCCGTGGGACTTGGCGCGGTATGGAAATTCCCCTACGTGGTGGGCAAGCACGGCGGTGGCGCGTTCCTTGCGGTATATCTGGGCTGCGTGCTGACGCTTGGCGTCGGGCTGCTGCTTGCCGAAATGGCGATCGGCCGGTTGACGGGCAAGTCGATCACGACGGCGCTGCGTGAATTGGGCGGGCGCCGCTGGGCCTGGGTCGGACGTATTGCGACATTCAACGCGTTCGCGATTCTGTCGTTTTACGTCGTCGTGGGTGGCTGGACGGTGGCGTATCTCGTCCGGGCCATGACCGGCACGGTGCTGGCCAACGACACCGAGCGTCTGGTTGGCGAATTCGCGGCGTTCATCGCGGATCCGGTCGCGTCGCTGACCAGCATGGGGGTCTTTCTCGGGCTGACGACCGTCATTGTTGCCGCGGGTGTGCAAAAGGGCATCGAACGGGCAGGCAAGTGGCTCATGCCCGCGCTGTTCCTGCTGATGCTGCTGGTCATCGCGCGCGCCCTCACCCTGCCGGGCGCGATGGCCGGTGTTGCCTGGTTCCTGACGCCGGACTTTTCCGTCATATCCGGTGCCACGCTGCTCGAAGCGCTGGGTTTGGCGTTCTTCTCGTTGTCGCTCGGCGCGGGCATGATCGTGGTCTACGGCTCCTATCTGCCCAAAGACGCACGCCTGGCCGGTTCGGCCGTTTGGGTGGCGACGCTTGCGACGCTGGCCTGCTGCCTCGCCGGGCTGATGATTCTGCCAGCGGTGCTCGCGTTCGGCGTGGCGCCCAACGCAGGGCCTGGTCTGACCTTCATCACGATGCCCGCCATTTTCGCGCAGATGCCATTCGGCCATCTCGTGGCGATCGCATTCTTCCTGCTGCTCCTGTTTGCAGCGCTCACGTCCGCCGTTTCGCTGTTCGAGCCGGTCGTCGCATTTCTCATTGACGAATATCAATGGCGCCGCGGACCGGCCGTGGCGGCGGTGCTGGTGGCCACGTTCGCCTTCGGTGCGCCCGCCGCATTGTCGTTCGGTGTGTGGTCGGACATACGTATTTTCGACCGTACGATTTTCGAGCTGATGGACTATGCGACTGTCAATCTGCTGATGCCCGCGGGCGGGTTGTGCGTAGCATGCTTCGTCGGCGTACGGATTTGGCCAACGGCGCGCACCGTACTCGATGGCACGCGAGCGCAATGGTTCGTGCCTGTGTGGCGAGCGCTATTACTCGTGCTCACGCCGATTGCCATCGTTGGCGTGTGGTATCAGAGCCTCTGATGCGCACGACGGACCGTCGCGCGCATCCGCGATTTGGACAACCTACGCGACGCGCCAGCGAATCACGCGACCGGCGTTCGCATGGTCACCCATTCTTCGGCGGCGGTCGGATGTACCGCCAGCGTGCGGTCGAAGTCGGCCTTCGTGGCGCCCATCGTCAGGGCCACGCCGAGCAACTGCACCTGTTCGCCGGCGTGATCGCCTACCATGTGGGCGCCGACGATCTTGTCGGTGGCGCCGTCAACGAGCAGTTTCATCAGCACCCTTTCCTGACGGCCTGACAGCGTTGCCTTGAGGGGCCGGAACGACGCTTTGTACACCTGAAGCTGTGCATAATCGGCGCGCGCTTCGCTCTCGGTGAGACCCACCACACCGATCTCGGGCGTGCTGAACACGGCCGTCGGAATCCGCTTGTGATCGACGCGTGTCGTGCGTTCCCCGAACACCGTGTCGGCGAATGCCTGTCCTTCGCGAATCGCCATCGGCGTGAGGTTGACGCGGTCGGTGACGTCGCCCACGGCGAAGATCGACGGCACGTTGGTGCGCGAGAACTCATCGACGATCACCGCGCCCTTTTCATTGAGCGCCACACCGCTCGCGGCCAGGCCGAGACCTTGCGTGTAAGGCACGCGTCCTGCCGCGCTGAGCAACACATTGGTGTCGTGCGCGCTGCCGTCGGACATCGTCACACGCAATTGGCCTGGCGCTTTGTCGACGCGTGCCACCGTGCGCTCGAGGAGGATGTCGATACCGCGGTCGCGGTACGCGGCTTCGAGCGAGGTGCGAACGTCGTCGTCGAAGCCGCGCAGCAGGTGCGGGCCGCGATGCACGAGTGTGACCTTCGAGCCGAGTCCGGCAAATATGCCCGCGAACTCCAGCGCGATGTAGCCGCCGCCGATGATCGTGATGCGCTCGGGCAGCGATTCAAGATGGAACACTTCGTTCGACGAAATCGCATGTTCGCGGCCAATGAAGTGCGGCTGGTCCGCCGGTTTTCCCCCGGTGGCGATCAGGATGTGCCGCGCCGTGATGCGCTCGCCCGTGGCGGGCAGCACGATCGTGTTCGGACCTTCGACCACAGCCCGCGCCTCGACGAGTTCGGCGCCCGCGCGTTCGAGGTTGGCTCGATAGATGCCTTCGAGCCGCGCGATTTCGCTGTCCTTGCGTGCAATGAGCGTTTTCCAGTCGAACGTGGGGGAGGGCACTTGCCAGCCGAAACCGGCGGCATCTTCGAACTCGTCGGCGAAACGGCTCGCATAGACGAGCAACTTCTTCGGCACACAACCGCGAATGACGCAGGTGCCGCCGACGCGAAACTCCTCCGCGACTTTCACACGGGCGCCGTATTGCGCCGCGACGCGTGCTGCGCGCACACCGCCCGAACCGGCACCGATCACGAAAAGGTCCACATCGAACTGGGGCATTGCTGACTCCTGTTGGTCGTGCCGCGCGTCGAACCGTGGCAGCGCAAGTGCGCGCAGTGTGTCGACGACCACGGCTTCTGGCGATGAGCGATTGTGCCAGAGACCGGCTTGGGACGTCGGCGGGCCACCCCGATTTCAGAGCCGTCCGAGGCCGGAGTCGGCGATTGCCGCATCGCCGGCGCCGATCGCACGCGGACGTGTCACGCGTAGCCATCCGATGTTTCTGAAATGAAACAATTCGTGGGTATCGCCGCGGCAGCGCGCATGTCACGGAAATGGAAGTGTCTAAGAATCAATGGGTTGTGGCTCGTGGTCCGAAAGTTGCTCTGAATCGCTCGGGACAGGCGGGATTGACCGCAGACAGAAGACGATGTGGACGAGGATGTCATGACGAAGTCGCTCTTTCGCCTCATGGGCGCCATGCTAGCGCTGGCGTGGCTGTGTTGCTTCTGGATACCGGCATCGGCACATGCCGCGAATCCGTCGGGCACCCTGCGTCATGCGGGGGCATCGGCGAGCAAGAAGACCACGGCCGCACACACCTGGCATGGCGTCCGGCTGTCGCGGGCCGCACGCATGAAGCGTGCGGCCCGAGCGCCCGAATTCGCACCGCCGGGCGCCCCGCCGCCGGCACTCGTCGGTGTCGCGCCGGCCCCGTGGCACGATGTGTTCACGGATGCAGGCGTCTGGGCGTCGGATCCGATTGTCGTGAGCGGCGGCACGCTCGGCGGCATGCTGGGGAATGCCGGGGTGACGCGATCCGACGACGGCATGGTCACCGGACCTCACGCCGGGCTGACGGGCCTGTATCAAACCGTCTGGCATCGTGCGCTGTCCAATCCTGCATCGAGCACACAACTCTTCGCCGGTGCGCCTGAATACTTCGGGCTGCATTTCTAACCCCATCGGGTGCTTGTGCTCCATCTGCCCCATCGCGGCCGACCGGCCGCGTCGCGGGACACCCATGCATTTCCGGTGCGATACGGGCAATGCGCATGCCGCATTCCCCGCCGAGTGGATCGGTATCCGATGCGTTATGCGCGCCGAGTCGCGCGTCGCGCGCTGCGCATTGCACCCGCGCCGGCCCTGCACCCCCAGCCTTTCAGGCACATTGGCGCGCCTTGCGCTCGAGCTTGCCTCGCCAAGCGCAATGCGGTTAGCATGAATCCGCAGCCAACGTGTGGCATTCCCTCAGCACATGCCGACGGCGGGCATGCCATTCCGTCCCCCAGCCCCCTTATGAGCCCGCCTGATGCGTCCGTAAAACATCATCCCCAGAGGAAAGCGATACCCATGCGTGGCAACCCATATCTTGGCGCGACGCAACGCAACGTGAACAGCGAATCGATTTAAGCGATGTCCGCGGCATCGCAGGGAGAAGTGAAAGGCATGGCATTACTCAAGGTCGACGTGGTGAGCACCGAGCGGGCGATATTTTCGGGCGAGGCCCGTTTCATCGCGGTGCCCGGCACAGCGGGCGAATTGGGTGTGCTCCCCGGGCACACGCCGCTGCTCACGGGCGTGCGTCCCGGCACGGTGAGGATCGAGGCGAGTGACGGCACCGATACGTTTCTTTACATCGCAGGCGGTTTCGTCGAGATTCAGCCGAATCGGGTGACGATTCTGGCCGACACCGCCATCCGCGCCGAGAGTCTTGATGAAGCCCGCGCCGAGCGCGCGCGCGAGGAGGCCAAGGCGGTGCTCGAAACCCAGGCGAGCAATATCGATTACGCCAAGGCGCAAGCGGAGCTGACGGAAGCTGTGGCGCAATTGCAGGCCATCCGACGCATTCGCAAGCAAAAGGGGTCTCGCTGAGCCAGTGACACGGCGCATCGGCGCCAACGCCAACGCCAGCAAGACGGGCAGTCCTCACGGGCTGCCCGTTTTTTTTCGCCCCTCGCTCCCGAGGTGCAACCCCCTGAGGTAAACCCCGAAGCGATTCGACTTGCGCCATCTTTTTGAAATAACTATATTTCTCTCAGATAACAGTTATTGCACTGAGATAACTGTTTAGTGAGAAATGCGTTCATCGCATGATCGTCATCTCAATGCCCGCGTGATGCCACGCGTGGCGTGCCCTTGGAGTTCAAATGAGCGAGACAGCAAAGCAATCGGAGCAGGAAGTTCTTTTCACGCAGGTCGGTCGTGTCGCGGTGATTACGTTGAACCGCCCGCAGGCGCTCAACGCCTGGACCATCGCCATGCGCGAACTGATCATCGATGCGCTCGAGCGGTTCAATACCGACGACAGCGTGGCCGCCGTGATCATGACCGGGGCGGGGCGCGCCTTCTCCGCGGGGCAGGATCTGGCCGAGGCAAAGCATTTCGACGGTGACACCGCCATCGAATGGATCAAGGGCTGGGAGCACTATTACGACGTGATTCGCAGCCTGAAGAAACCGCTTGTCATGGCGCTGAACGGTACGGCAGCGGGTTCGGCCTTCCAGGTGTCGCTGCTTGGCGATATTCGCGTCGGCCATCCAGGCGTGCGCATGGGGCAGCCGGAGATCAACGCCGGGATCGCCAGCACGACCGGCCCGTGGATCATGAATCACATGCTCGGCCTGTCGCGCACCATCGAACTCACGCTCACCGGCCGTCTGATGGAAGCTGACGAGTGCCACCGCCTCGGCTTGATTCATCACCTCGTACCGGAGGAGAAGGTGTTCGCGAAGGCCCTGGAGATCGCCTCCGAGCTGGCCGAAAAGCCGCCGGTGGCCATGCGCCTGGACAAGCAGCGCTTTCGCGAGATGACCGAAGGGACGTTCCAGGATGCCATCGCCGCCGGTATGCGCATTCAACGCGAGTCGTATGAATCGGGCGAGCCGGCACGCATGATGGCGGCGTTCTTTGCCAAGCGCGCGGCCAAGGCCGAGACAGCGAAGGCCTGAGCGCTTCCGTCCACTGTTCAATCACGTCGCGCCGCTCGGCATTGGGCTCAGCATTGCCGGGCGGCAACCATGACAGGGCATGCGCACCGCGTCTGTCCACACGCTAGCGGAGTTTCTAATGTCACATTCGCACGACCCGCAAAACCCGTCCCGTCGCCGCCTTCTGCAGATGGCCGGCACCGCCGCGCTGGCAGGTGCTTTGCCGTTGGCCGCATCGCGCACGGCGTATGCCCAGGCACGCCAATTGATCGTCTCCGATCCGGGCGGCCCGTACACGACGGCGTACCGCCGCGCGTTCTACGATCCGTTCGAGAAAGCCACCGGCATCAAGGTGGTGAGCGTGGCGCGCGATTCGCAGCCGGTGGCGCAGTTCGCCGCGATGGTGCAGACGAAGAACTTCGTGTGGGATGTGACGACGCTCACGCTCTCCGCCGACATTCCGTATCTGGAGTCGAAGGGCTTTCTCGAGCCCATCGGCATGAAGGTCGCCGATTTCCCCGGCATCATGCCCGAGGCGGTGACGCCCGACTGGCTGGGGGTCGACGTGTATTCGACCGTACTGGCCTACCGCACCGACAAATTCCCGAAAGACGCGCCGCAGACGTGGGCGGACTTCTGGGACGTAAAGCGCTTTCCGGGCCGCCGCTCGCTGCGCCGCAGCCCGCTCGACACGCTCGAGCAGGCGCTCATGGCCGACGGTGTGTCGATCGACAAGCTCTACCCGCTCGATCTCGACCGCGCCTTCAAGTCGCTCGACAAGATCAAGCCGCACATCGATCTTTGGTGGACGTCTGGCGCGCAGGCCATGCAAGCGATCCAGAACGGCGACGTCGACATGATGTCGACGTGGAACGGTCGCGCACAGGCCGCCATCGACAACAAGGCGCCGGTGAAGATCGTCTGGAACCAGGGGCTGTATTCCATTGAAGGGTGGGGCATTCCGAAGGGCACGCCGCGCGCCGAATTCGCACGGCAGTTCGTTCGGTTCTGCGGCGACCCGGCACGTCAGGCGTTGATTACCCAGGATCTTGCGTACGGTCCGACGAACCTCAAGGCGTTCGACGCGATCCCGAAGGATCGCGCCCCGTTGATGCCCACGGCCCCGGCCAATTTGAAGGGCATGCGTTTGCCAAGCCCGCAGTGGTGGGCCGAGAACCGTACGAAGGCGACCGAGCGTTTCAACGCATGGCTGTTGTCGTAAGCCGTCAAGCACCGCGAAGCAGGAAGAGACGACTATGAGTACCAAACTGGAAACCATCGGTCTTGCCAAGACGTATCGCGAGACCCCCGCGCTCCTGCCGACCGACCTGCGGGTCGCGGCGGGAGAATTTCTGACCTTGCTCGGCCCGTCAGGTTCGGGCAAGACCACGCTGTTGCAGATGATTTCGGGGCTGGTCGAGCCGAGCGCCGGGCAACTGCTCATCGACGGGCGCGACGCCACGCACGAAGCGCCCGGCAAGCGCGGCATCGGGATGGTGTTCCAGAGCTACGCGCTCTTTCCGCACATGACGGTCTGGGACAACGTGGCGTACGGCTTGCGCATGCGCAAGCTGCCGCGCGCCGAACTGGCGCCGGCCGTCGACGCCGCGCTCGCGATGGTCAAGATGCAAGCGTTCGCGCAGCGACTGCCGTCGGAGTTGTCGGGTGGGCAGCAGCAGCGCATTGCGCTTGCCCGTTGCTTCGCGTTCCGTCCCTCGATCATCTTGCTCGACGAACCGCTCGGCGCGCTCGACAAGAAATTGCGCGAGCACATGCAGCTGGAAATCCGGCGTCTGCACCAGGAGTTGGGCGCGACGTTCATCTACGTCACGCACGATCAGGATGAGGCGCTCACGCTGTCCGACCGCATTTGCCTGATGAATCAGGCGCGCATCGAGCAGATCGGTACGCCGACACAGTTGTACGACCGCCCGGCAACGCGCTTCGCGGCGGATTTCCTCGGCCATTCCAATTTGCTCGACGGCGTGGTCGAGCGCATGGACGATGGCCGTGTTGCGCTACGGGTGGGCGAGCGTTGGGTGCCGATCGGCCCGAGTCCCGACTTGCCCGCGGCGGGAGAGGCCAGTCTGCTGGTGCGCCCGGAGGCGGCGCGTCTGACGTCGCCCGAAGACGGCGCGCTCGCCGGCACGATTCGCCAGGTCGTTTTCGTGGGCTCGGATACGCGCGCCATTGTCTCGCTGGGGCACGGGAACGATGGGGCGCAGGGGGCCGACTTCACCGTGCGCTGCCCGCGCGACCTGACGCCGCGCGTCGGTGAGCGCGTTGGACTGGCGTGGGATCACGGCCGTGCGACGCTGCTCACGCGCTGAGCAAATTTCGTCAACGCCCTCGTCATCCGCTTCAGGAGTTTTTGTCATGTGGCTTGTTCAGCGCCTACCTCAGGCGGGGCCTCGTATTGCCTGGCCGCGACAGGTGGCCCGGTGGTTGCCGGCCTTGCCCGCGTTGCTGTTCCTCGTGGTGTTCTTCATCGTGCCGGTCGTCGAGATTCTGCAGGGCGGCCTCTACGATGCCGACGGCGTGCTGTCCGTCGCTCAGTTTGCCCGCATGACGCACTCGGCTGTGTACATCAAAGTGCTGGCTTCGACGTTCTGGATTGCGTTTCTCACCGCCGGGCTTTCTGTCCTGCTCGGTTATCCGGTGGCGTATCTGCTCGCGCGGTTGTCGGCGCGCTCGCGTGAGCGCTGGTTGCTATGGATCGTGCTGCCGTTCTGGACCAGTTATCTCGTCAAGACGTATGCGTGGATGCTGCTGCTCTCGAAGACCGGCCTGCTCACGGTCGTGGCCACGCATCTCGGGCTGATCGATAGCGCGGGCACGCTTGCGCCGTCGCTCACCGGTGTGCTGATCGGCATGGTGCACGCGATGCTGCCACTCGCCGTCATGACGATGTTGCCGATCATGCGCGGCATCAACATGCAACTGGTGCAAGCGGCGCAAACGCTCGGGGCCGACCGCGCGACGGGCTTCTTCACCGTTTTCCTGCCGCTGTCCGGGGCGGGCGCGGCGGCGGCCGGGTTGCTGGTCTTCATCACGAGCCTGGGCTTCTTTATCGTGCCCGCACTGCTTGGCTCGCCGCGCGAATCGATGGTGGCGCAGCTCGTCATCTCGTCGGTACTCGATCTGTTCGACCTGCGCTTTGCCGGCGCGCTCTCGAGCGTGCTGCTGCTGTGCTCGATTGTCGTGTTCTTCGTGTACGACCGCGTCGTGGGGTTATCGTCGCTCGCCGGCGAAGCGCCGGAACGCCGTGCGGGGACCGGTGGGCGCATGTTGCCCATGCTCATCGCCATTGGGCGGCTCGCGGGCAAGGTGTCGCTCTCGGGCGGACGCGCGCGGGCCGGGGGCGGCTTCGGTCTCAAGGCGTACACGGGGGCGGTCGTGTTCGCCCTGGTGTTGCCAATTGCGTTCGTGGTGCCGCTGGCCTTTACCAAGCAGTCGTTCGTGGCGTTTCCCCCGCAACTCTTCACAGTGAAATGGTTTGTGGCGTTCATCGAGTCGAGCGTGTGGCAGGCGGCGTTGCTGCGCTCGCTCGGCGTGGGCTTCGCCACGGCGACGCTTGCCCTCATCCTCGGTTTCGGCGCCAGCCTGGCGCTCGTGCGGCTGCCGTCGCGGTGGCGCAAGCCGCTGTTCGCCATGTTCATCGCACCGTTGATCGTGCCGCGCATCGTGGTCGCCGTCGGCTTGCTGTATTTGTTTGCGCGCTGGGGGCTCGCCGGCACCAATGCCGGTCTGGTCATCGGCCACACGGTGCTTGCGATTCCCTATGTCGTGGTCACGCTTTCGGCGAGCTTCAAGCGCTTCGACTGGCGGCTCGACGATGCCGCCAAGATGCTCGGTGCATCGGCCTTTACCCGCGTGCGCACCGTGTTGCTGCCGTTGCTCGCGGCGAGCCTGGGATCGGCATTCCTGTTCGCCTTCATCGTGTCGTTCGACGACCTGACCATCGCCATCTTCGTGTCTGGCGGCATCAACACCACGCTACCCAAGCAGATGTGGGACGACATCCAGTTGGCCGTCACGCCGACGCTGGCTGCCGTGGCGACCTCGCTGGTGTTTCTGATGGTGTTCATCGTCTGGCTGTCGTCGATCTTTAAACGCAAGCGCTATTGATATCTGCGGAACTCTGTATGTCCATGTCCAACGTTGCCCGAGTCGCGCCGGTGAATGCGCAGACGTTTTCTTCCGTGCATCCTTATACGAAGTACTTTCCCCAGCGGGCCGAGGGCGACCGGCTCGATGTCGTACCGCTGCTCTTGGCAGGACTCCACGGCACGTCGGCCAAGCCGGTCGTCGTGTTCGAGGGTGAAGCCATCGACCGGGCCCAGATGGCCGCGCGCGTGGGCGCCATGCAGGGCTGGCTTGCCGCGCAAGGCCTCGTGCCGGGCGACCGCGTGGCGGTGATGCTGGGCAACAGTGCGGCGCAGGTGGCGTTGATCTATGCGCTCATGCTTTCCGGTCTGGTGTGGGTGCCCGTCAACACGCGCCTGAAGGGCGACGGTATCGAATACCTGCTCGGCCACGCCAAGCCGACGCTGCTCATTGCCGAACCGACCTTCGCCGACGTGCTCGACGCGGGTGCCACCCTCGCGGCACAGCAGCCGGGGCACCACGGGACACGCGTCGTGCGTCACTGGCTCGCGGACGTCATGACCCAGGCCGCGGCGTACATGGGTAGCGCGCCGGCGGCGGCGGAGCTCACGCCCGCGTCGGTGCTGTGCATCATCTACACGTCGGGCACCACCGGCGCGCCCAAGGGGGTGCTGTTCACGCACCGCATGATGCGCATCGCCAGTGAGGCGGCGCTGCGCGTGGCCGACGCGCACGACGGCGACCGGCTGTTTCTGTGGGAGCCGCTGTGCCATATCGGCGGTGCCCAGATGCTGCTGCTGCCCTTTCTCGCCGATGTCGAGATGCACGTGGTGGAGCGTTTCTCGGCCAGCCGCTTCTGGCAGCAATGCGCCGCTGCGCAGGCCACGCATCTGCACTATCTCGGCGGCATCCTCGACATCCTCATGCAACTGCCGCGCGAGGCCCAGCCGGCGCAGAACTCATTGCGCGTGGCGTGGGGCGCGGGCGTGTCGGCGAGCGCCTGGCAAGCCACACGAGAGCGGCTGCAATGCGCGTTGCGCGAATGCTATGGGATGACGGAGTGCTCGAGCTTCGCCACCCTCAACGACGCGGATGTGCCGGGTGCCATCGGCCACACCCTGCCGTGGCTGACGCTGGCGTTGCTCGACGACGCGGGACAGCCCGTGCCCGACGGCGAACCCGGTGAGATCGTGCTGTCGAGCGACGTGGAAGGCGTCTTCCTGCCAGGCTATCTCGATAATCCGGAAGCCACGTCGAAGGCGTTGCGCGACGGCAAGCTTTTCACGGGCGACAGTGCGCGGCGTGGCCCCGACGGCAGCCTGGTCTTCATCGGCCGGCGCACGGACAGCATGCGGGTGCGCGGCGAGAACGTGTCGGCCTGGGAAATCGAGCGTGTGTTTGCGCGACACCCGGCGGTGGTGGCCTGTGCCGCCATCGGCGTGGCAAGCGACATCGGGGAGCAGGATGTGATGCTTTACGTCCAGTTCCGCGACGGCCAGACACTGGACTGGACCGTACTCGCGCAATGGGCCGCCGACAAACTCGCCAGCTACCAGCGCCCGCGTTACTATCGCGCCACCGAAGGTTTCGAAACGACGCCTTCGGAGCGCATTCGCAAGCATCTTCTCTCGCGCGATACCTCGCAGGCGTGGGAGGTGACGGAGGCAACGTAATCCGTGTGGGCAGCGCGGTCGTCACCGGCGCGGCGACGATGACGGTGATTCTGGCGTTATCGGTATAAGATAGACTGTTATTTTTATGAGATAATTCGTCCCTGCCTGCCCCATTTCCTCGATATCGTGGCCACCACCAAGACACCCCGCACCCGCGCCAAAGCGGCAACCGCCAGCGAGATAGCTGCTGCTCCCGCCCCATCGACCGAATCCACGCTTTACGTGCAGTCCGTGGAGAAGGCGATGAAGGTGCTGACGGCGTTCGACGGGTCGAAGCGCCATCTGTCGCTTTCGGAAATCGCCGCGGCCACGGGGCTGGACATCAGCGCGGCGCAGCGCTTCACCTTCACGCTCTCGGCGTTGGGCTATCTGCTCAAGGACGCGCAGAGCAAGAAGTACGAACTCTCGCCGAAGCTGCTGGACTTCACCTATCACTACCTCGTCTCGAACGAACTCGTGAGCCGCGCCGCTCCGTATCTTCAGCAACTCGCGGCGGAAACCGAGGAGGCGACGAACCTGACGGTGCGGCTCGACACGGACATTGTGTTCGTGCTGCGTATTGTGAGCCGCAGCGTGTTCAATGCGAACGTCATCGTCGGCTCGCGCCTGCCGGCCTATTGCACGGCACCCGGGCTGGCGTTGCTGGCTACGCTCGACGATGCCGAGGTCGACGACATTCTTGCGCGCACGAATCTCGTGCAGTTCACGCCGGCGACCGTGGCGCAGCCGCGCAAGATCAAGGAACGGCTCGCGCGCATTCGCAAGCAGGGATATGCGCACACGGAAGACGAATTCTTCATGGGCGACATTTCGACGGCGGCGGCCGTGGTGAACCAGGACGGCCGGGCCATCGGGGCGATCAACATTGCCGTGCCGCGCGTGCGGTGGAACGCCGAACGCGATGAACGGCGCTTCGCCGACCTCGTGATCCAGACGGCTGGTGCGTTGTCGGCGCGGCGGCGCCAGGAGAGCTGACGCCGCGTCAGTCGGCCGCCACGTGCACGATCTCGTCGTGCTTGTCGATCTCGCCGGGGGCGCGTTTTTTCAGCCGAATGAAGAGCAGCAGCGGCATGACGGCGATCGTGAGTGCCATCATGAGCCGGAAGTCGTCCAGGTAAGCGATCATCGCCGCCTGTCGCGTGACTTCCGCATTCAGGGCGGCCATCGCCGCGGCACCGTACGTCTGCACGTAAGCCTCCACCCCTTGTGTAAACGGCGTAATGCGCTCCGAGAGCACCGCGTGGTTGACCTGCGTGTTCTGGGTGAGCAGCGTCTGCACGACCGAGATACCGATACTGCTGCCGATGTTGCGCGACAGGCTGTAGATGGCGGCGCCGTCCGCGCGTAGCGTGCCGGCGAGCGTGGCAAACGTGACCGTGGTGAGCGGCACGAAGACGAAGCCCAGACCGAAGCCCTGAATGACCCCCGGCCAGACGATGTCCGACGGCCGCAGCGTGAGCGAGTAACCGGCCATCAGATACAGCGAATAGGCGGTCAGTGCGAAGCCGAAACCCAGCAGGTAGCGAACGTCGACCTTGCCGACCAGGCGTCCGACGATCAGCATGGCGGCCATGGTCCCCGCGCCGGAGGGCGCCGTCACCAGCCCGGTGAGAATCGCAGGGTAGCCGAACAGACTTTGCAGCATCGGCGGGAGCAGGGCGCGCGTGGCGTAAAGAATGATGCCGACGACGAAGATGTAGACGACGCCCGTGTTGAAGTTTCGGTCACGCAGCAACGCGCGGTCGAAGAACGAATGCTCGCCGGCCGTCCACGTGTGGACGACGAAGTACGCAAAGCAGATGATGGCGCCGAGCATCTCCAGCCAGATCTCGGTGGCGTTCAGCCAATCCTGCTGTTCCCCGCGATCGAGCAGCAGTTGCAGCAGGCCGATGGCCAGACTGAGGGTGACGAAACCGAGCACATCGAATTTCCCGGCCTTCTGCTCCGGCGGCTCTCTGAGATAAGCGGCAATACCGAGGAACGCGATCAACCCGATGGGCAGGTTGATGTAGAACACCCAGCGCCAGTTGTAGCTGTCGGTAAGCCAGCCGCCGAGTGACGGGCCGAGAATTGGCCCGACCATCACGCCCATGCCGAACACCGCCATCGCCGAGCCGTGCTTGTGCGGCGGGTTGATGTCGAGCATGGTCGCCTGCGACAGCGGCACGAGCGCCGCGCCGCAAATCCCCTGGAACAGCCGTGCGGCCACGATTTCCGTGAGCGAATGCGCCATGCCGCACAAGGCCGAGGCGATCGTGAAGCCGGCGACGGACCACAGGAAGACGCGCCGGCGACCGAAGCGCGCGCAGAGCGTGCCGGTGAGCGGCGTGGCGATGGCGGCCGCCACGATATAGGACGTCAATACCCAGGTGATGGAGTCCTGCGAGGCGGAAAGACTGCCCTGCATGTGGGGGAGTGCCACGTTGGCGATGGTGCTGTCGAGTGTCTGCAACACCGTCGCGAGCATGACGGACAGGCTGACGAGCGCGCGATGCTTGCCCGGATCGTCAGCTGTTTGGGGGGATGCCACGGTCATTCTTTTATTGGATCGTGAGGGTTATCGCGACGCGCCGGTGACGGGCATTCGGCTTCGGCGCGCGTCAGGTTCGTCAGCACCTTGCCCAGTAAGCGCGACAGTTCGGTCCGTTCAGCCGGGGTGAGGTCGGCCAGCGCTTCGCGTTCGGTCGCGTTGGCGAATGCGACGATCATGTCGATCTTGGCCTCCGAGGCCTCCGTCAGATAGAGCAGGTGCGCGCGTTTGTCGTTCGGATCCCGTTCGCGCCGCACGAGTCCCTTGTCCCTGAGCCGGTCCAGCAGTCTCACCAGCGCCATCGGCGTCAACTCCATGCGTTCGGCCAATTCGGCCTGTGTCTGGACCCCATAGCGATGCAACATGACCAGCACGCGGCATTGCGCGCGCGTGAGGTCGAAGTTGCCGCGGGCACGCCGGTCGAACAGGCGCGAATGAACGCGCGCGACGTCATGTACCAGCGTGCCGAAACGGGAAGACCAATCGATTTTCGGCATATCGGAAGGTGCGCCGGGGTCGCCTTCGGGGAGTCCCGGCAAGGTCAATTAGTAAACAGGTTTATCATTTTGCCAGACACTTTCTTCGGACTGCAACTGTCGCAAATAGGTGACACCCATACTCGACGGCCGAAGGCGCTGAAATGTGGTCGGCCGGTTTCGCCCGGTGTGACGAGGGTTCGCGGGCGGTGGGCACAATCCCCGGACAGACGCTGTTGCGCCGCCCGTGAAAATCTGAAAAAGCCAAGAAAAATAAGCACTTGACACTTCGCCTTGGCGGATCAAGAAAGGATATGTGCGATGTATCGGCGAGCACGCCTGTGCATGGCACTCATCCTCTATTGACCTTAAGGAGTATCAATCATGTTTGACCTCGCCCAAGCCTCGGATGTCCTGTCCATTACCCCGACCGACCTGTCGTCCGGTCAGCGCCGTCCCACGTCGTTGCCGGCTGCGGTGCGCGCCCCGGCGGCCGATCTCGATACGATGCGAGAAGAGCGTCTGCCCTTCATCGTCACCATCGCGAGCGACGACGCAGCGTTGCGCGACGCCGTCGCCATGCGTCAGGCCGCCTACGGCCGCCACCTTCCCGATCTGGCCGCCACGTTGAGCGAGCCGGAGCCCAGCGACCGCGAGCCGGGGGCCATCGTGCTCGTGGCGCGCGCGCGGCTCGACGGCGCGGTCCTTGGCACAATGCGTATCCAGACCAACCGTTACCAGCCGTTGCATCTCGAGGATTCGGCGCCGTTGCCCCAGTGGCTGGGGGGGGCCGCGG
>NZ_KB290536.1:61578-67587 GCF_000282835.1 Pandoraea sp. B-6
GCCGAGGCGACGCGTCTGGGCGTGGTAGCCGGGCCCGCCGGACGTGTCGTCAAGACGGCGCTGTTCAAGGCCTTCTATCAGTATTGCCTGCTGTCCGCGGTCGACTGGATGGTGATTACGGCGCGTCCGCCGCTGCATCGGCAGTATGAAGCCCTGATGTTTATCGACGTGTTCCCGTCGCAAGCCCTGATCCCGATGGCACACGTCGGCGGCATCGGACACCGCGTGCTGGCGCTGGACGTGGCGCAGGCACGCACGCGTTGGCAGGCGGCGGAGCATCCTTTGTTCGCCTATATGTGCCTCACCCATCATCCCGACCTGCGGCTGGGGGTGCCGGGAATGCAGGACGTTGTGCGGGCGTCATCAGGCGAAGCCAGTGTTGGCGCGCATTTGCGGGATTTATCTTTTGGTGGCGACGCGGTACGATGCGGTGCATCAGGCTTCAGCTTGTCGGTGTAATGCCGTTATTCGAACTAACGTTATCCCGTCGCCTGCCGCATTCGGTCTTTTGGGCGATGGCGATAACGCGCAAGGCGGGCAAAAGAGACCTGCCCGTGTCGGCCTGCATCGGGGTCGCACGGGCCAGGGCCGGCCCGGCCGGCAGGGCGTGCCGAGGGGTACGCCTTGCCCGGCGAAGCTCGCGGGGGCGACCAATAAGATAAGGGCTTAAGATTTCTATGGCGGGGGAACTCGGCAACGAGCGTGACGATTACAGCCGCAATTCGACCGATTTCGCCGACGAGTGGGCGGAACGCTCCGGTTCGCGGCGCCGTTGGCGCGTGAGCGCGCGGCTCGACGAGCTTTTTCGTACGATTTCGCTGTACGCCGTTCCCGCCGCCATCATGCTGCTCTCGGGCCTGGTGCTGATGTTCCAGGAGAGCCAGTACGCCGTGCGGGGTGAAACATCGTTGACCTTTCAGGCGAAAGGCGATGTACCCGCTACGTTCGGCCCGCCGATGGTGCAGGGCGTCCTTGAGCGCGCGCCCGCCGTTCGGCAGTTCAGCACGCATCTGTCCGAGGCGCCGGTGTGGTTCCGGGTCACCGTGCCGCCCGTGGGCGCTGCCCAACATACGGTCATCGAATTTCCCTCGCGCCACGCGCAAACGCTGATCTGCTGGCGCAACCCCGACGCCCCGGCCATCGGACGCGCGGACCGCAGCGCCGTGCGCGGGGCGATCCGAATGTCGAAAGCGGGCTTTGCGATCGATCTCGGGCAACTCGTCGCGCCGGTGACACTCCTGTGCGAGGGCACATTCTCCGGGCCGGCGCATCTCACGCTGGTCGCCTGGCCGGCGTCCGAACTGAATGTCTCCGAACGCGAGTTCCATCGCAGCAACGGCTTGCTCGAAGGCGGTCTGTTGACGCTTTCGGCATTCGTGCTCGTCACCGCCATCATCAACAAGGAATGGCTCTACGTCCTGTTCGCGGCGTGGCTGATCGGCAACTTGCGGCTCGCGGCGAACTCGCTCGGGGCCGACACGCAATGGCTGGAACGCGCCATTCCGACCGACCTTGACGCTCTGGTGCGCAAGGCGACATTCGCCATCTACTACGTGCTGACGTATTCACTGTTCACGCAGCTCTTCAAGCGGGAGTTGCGCCGCATCGGCTGGCGGTGGATGGTGATGGTGCTGCAATGGGCCGGCGTGGTGCTCTGCTGCGCGGCCATCGCATTGCCGTATGCGCATTTCATCCCCGTGCTGTGGGTTGTGGCCGCCCTGGGCATCGCCATCGTCCTGGTGCTGCTGACCCGCATTCTCGTGCTGACGCGCTCGCGGGTCGCGATGTGGTACAGCGCGTCGCTGTCGATCGTCCTGTTTGCCACGTTTTCCGAAGTGATCGCCGCCGCGTTCAATGCGCGCGCGTTGGCGACGGCGTTCAACAGCGTGACCGCGGCGCTGTTCTCGAGCCTCATGGCGGCGCTGGCCATTGCCGAGCAGATGCGGGCCGAGCACCAGGGCAAGCTCGAAGCCCAGACCGAACTGCGCAACGCCTACGACGTGACGCCTGTCGGCCTGTTCACCCTCGACGATCAGGGTGTTTTCGTTCGTGGCAACGCGGCGTTGCACACCATGCTGGGCATTCCCAATACCGAAGGGCGAACGTTCCGCTGGGACCAGTACTTCGGCCAGAGCACCTGGCGCATGCTGCTCGATGTCGCGCAGCACAGCGAGGAATCGGAACTCGAAATTCTCTCGCTGCCCCGCGACGACGGCCGCACCAGCCGCTATCTCGTCAAGGCGATTTTCTCCGCAGGACGCATCGAAGGCTCGTTGCAGGACATCACCGAACGGGCTCGCACGATGGAGCAATTGCGCTATCTGGCGGAGAACGACCCGCTCACCGGCGTCTCGAACCGGCGCGGCATCGAAAAGGCGCTGGCCGAGGCCATCCGTACCTTATCCGACGCCAGGCCGGCGGCATTGGCCTATCTGGATCTGGATCGGTTCAAGCTAGTCAACGATCTCTTCGGCCATGCGGCGGGCGATGAGGTGTTGCGCCAGGCATGCGATCGGATGCGAGCACGCTTGTCGACGGATCAGAGCGTGGGGCGCACCGGCGGCGACGAGTTCATCGTGGTGTTTCGCGATGCGACGATCAAGGAGGCGGCCGCCGTGGCGCGCCGTCTGGTCGACGCGATTTGCGGCGAGCCTTATCAGATTGGGGAGCGCGCGTTTCAGGTGCGCGCGTCGGCCGGGGTCATCGAGCTGACCGCCGATATGCGGGTGCCCGACGCGATTTCATCGGCCGACCGCGCCTGTCGCGAGGCCAAGAAGAGTCGCCGGGAGTTGGTGGTCTATGAGCGCGGGGCGGCGGCATTTCGTGAGCGCCTCGCCGAATTGCGGTTGATCGATGCGCTCGACGCCGGACTCACGCCCAACACGCTGTTTCTCGAAATGCAGCCGATCATGGAGATGGCGTCGCCCGGCGAGTCGCTCAACTTCGAGGTGTTGCTGCGCATGCGCGATTCCGACGGCAACATCGTACCGGCCTCGCGTGTCATCAGCGCGGCCGAGGAGAACGGCAGCATCGGCATGATCGATAAATGGGTACTGACGAACACGCTCGCCTGGATCGACCTGAACCGCGACCGTCTCGCAAAAACACGGTTTGTGTGTGTCAATCTGTCGGGGGCGTCGCTCAACGACGAACATTTCATTCGGGACATCTTCACCACGCTGGCGGCCCATGAGCGTGCCGTCGGGTTGCTGTGCATCGAGATCACGGAAACCGTGGCGCTGCACGATCTCGACAATACGCGTCGCTTTGTCGATCGGATTCACCAACTGGGCGGACGCATCGCGCTGGACGACTTCGGTGCGGGCTTCAGTTCTTTCTCATACCTGAAGGATCTGGCGGTCGACGCCATCAAGATCGACGGCGCGTTCGTGAAAAGCATGGCGGCGCATCCGGCCAATCTGGCGATCGTCGAAGCGATTGTGGCGCTGGCGAAGAATCTCGGGATTCGCAGCGTCGCGGAGTGGGTGGAAGACACCGCAACGCTCGAAGCCTTGTCGGAACTGGGGGTCGACTATGTTCAGGGCTTTCTGATTGCGCGCCCGCAAACGCCCGAGGCTATCCTGGCCGCCGACTCGGCCGTCAGTTTCGTTCGCGATCCCCAACTGGCATCTTTGCTGCTCGAGTTGGGGGATGCGTTCTACCCGCGTCATCGCAGCAACTCGGCATTGCACTGATTCGATTCTCCCGACGCGACGCTTCGACAGTCCGTCGGCGAGGTGCGTCCGTTAGCCGATAAAAGTCGCATCAGTCGACGATTTGTCGTGCGAATTATCCGTATTTTTCGCAATACTGTATTGCCCGCGCGATTCCCGCCCGGCACTCGATCCGCAGTGCCCAATATGCCGGAAACCCCCATGAATCGGGCGTTTCCGCGTCAAGTCATTTTTTTCGGGGCGTCATCAAAACGTAACCCGAAGTAAGAATTCCAATTGGAATAAATCTTGTCCCCGGTAAAGGCCGGGTGGCAGAATCAACGCATCGACGTGGTGGAGCGCATCCTCCATGCGCCGGTGAGCCGTATCCGTGGGTGGGGCATGACGCGGAATGCAATGCGGCGCATCGGCGTCCGGCAAATGACAGGCACGCGATATGCAACGGGGTTAGGAACGCGCACATTCACGAGATGCGCGCGGCGCAACCGTAGGACCTAGCCAGAACAACGACAATGATCTCGACGCTTCTCAAACTCGTCTACCGCTACAGCCATACAGCGAAGTGGCGGCACAACGAACGCCTCTGGCCGCACGCGCGCATCGAGCGCGATGCCATGGGAGCCATCGAGCGCTTTACGTGGCGCTCGCGCCGGGTGCCACTCGTTCGGCGCGCCGAATTGCAGCGCCTGCGCCGCTTGCCGTGCCACATCATCGCCAGCGGCCCATCGGTTGCCGATATCGATTATGAAGCGCTGCCGATGCATCACGTCATGGGCGTGAATGGGGCCATCGCGCTGACCGACCACGCGCCGGTCAAATTCAATTTCTACTGCATTCTCGACGCCGGTTTCGTGCGTCAGCGTCCGGACCTGGCGCGCCGCGTCGTGGCGCGCGATCTGGTGTTGTTCGTCACGCCGGTCGTGCTCGCCCGTTTGCTGGACACGTTCCCGGCGTCGGCGTTCGGGTGCCGTTTCTATCTTGTAGACGATATTTTCAAGCGCGGGATGGAGGCGGCTAGGACGCCCGAAGCGCTGCGCGCGAACCCGCAGGTTGGGGCAAGCGCGGCGTTCCAGGGCGAGCAGGGCCGCCTCGGGTACAGCTTCGATCTCGACCATGGCTTCTTCCACGGTGGCACCGTCGCGTATTTTGCACTCCAGGTGGCGACGTGGCTGGGCTTCACCGAGGTGTACCTGCATGGGGTCGACTTGCGCGACGCCGCGCAGACGCCACGGTTCTACGAGACCCTGCAAACGCGTGCGCCGACGCGGTTGGACGTGGAGTTCTCCAGCCTGATCGAGCCGTCGTTCCGCCACGCGTCGGCGGTCTTGCGCGCACGCGGTGTGCGCGTCGAGAACCTGTCGCAAGCGAGCGCGCTGGGGGACGACATCTTCGCCAAAGTCGACTGGCGCGCGCTGCGTCGCCGGAACCTGAGTCTGGTCGTACCGGACGCGAGCGGCGAGAGCGCCGGTCTCGGCAGCATGCCGACGTGGCGCTCGACCGGCACGCACGGTCGGCCGTAACGTCTGCCACGCGCGGCACCCAGGTCAGCCGATGCGCGAAAGTCCTTGCCGAGAGGGCCTCCGCACGGTGGTCTACCTGCTACAATCGCACTCCGGGTTTTCCTGAAGTACGAGCGATTATGGGGTTTGGCTGGTTCGGACTGTCGACGTTTTGGTTGCTGGCGTTGTGCTGGCCTGGCGTGCGGGGTCTGCTTGGCGGTGAGATACGAATCTTCGGCCCCGGCACGCTGCGCATGCTGCTCGGTATACCGCTCGCGATCGGATCGAGTGCCACGCTCGCCGCGCTGACGGGCGGGGAGGGCAACACCGCGGGGGGCAGCGTCGGCCAATCCCTGTCTCACGGCTTGCACGTCGCGTTGGGCGGTACGCTCGCGATGGGCGTGGCGAGCTTCGTCCTGCTCTTTTCCCTTCCGCTGGTCTTCGGCACCACTTGGTGGGGCATGTTCGCGCGCGGCAAATCGTCCGACGACGATATCGAGGCGCCCGGCTACGAATCGCGCTTCGATGGGGCCGCCCGCGAGCCGGCGCGGGGTCTTTCACACATGTCGTTCGACACGAGTGAGCGTGGTGAGCGCGGCGAGCGATTTACGCCCACGCTCGGACAAGGGCATCACGATGTCGGTAGCCTGAGGGAAGACGCGGTGCCGCGCCGCCGTGGTCTGGCGGCACAGCCGCGCTGGAAGTTGTCCGACGAGGAGCGCGCGCGGCTCGACGCCATGCGACCGCCGCCGTTGAGGGTGCCGGGTGCGCCGCGCACCGAGCCGTCGTTTGCGAATGGCGCGCGACTTCGTCCGACAGGCAAGGGCGCCTCGGTG
>NZ_KB290536.1:67943-94967 GCF_000282835.1 Pandoraea sp. B-6
TCGTCCCCGGCGGATCCCGGGACGCCGGCGATCGCCGACACGTCAGCCAACGTTGCGGCGTCGGGCGCTGTCGCGCCTCGCCCGGCGGCGCCTGCGATGCGGGGGGCCGCGTCCTGGTCCGCGACCGATGCCGCCTCACCGCTTTGCGCGGCCGTCTCCGCATTTTCGCCCGTCGATTTGTCGGCAAAGGACGTTGACGCACCCGTCTTCGAAGCCTTGCCGCCCGCACCCACCTCGGAGGTGCTGGCCCAACAAGCGGCCGCGCGTGCCGCCGAACAGGCGCGCGTGCAGGCCTTGGCCGTGCTGCGCGACGAGGCGCAAGCGTTGCTTCGCGACTTGCGTCAATGGACAGCATCCGACACGGCGCAGGCCGCTGACGCACCCGCGTTGGCATCGGCGTATCCGGCGACCATCGTCGATCGCCGGGAAAGCGTCGCGGTAGACGAGGAACGCTTGGGCATGGAAGTGACGAACGTTATCGAACCCGTCGCCATTGCGAAAGCCATGCCGGTGTCGGCTGCGTCCGACCCATCGCCACCGGCCGCCGGGGGCGTCGACATGACCGCTGCGGCGCCGTTCGCACCCGATTCGCCTTCTGCCTCTGCGTCTTCGACGCCACATCGTCCGTTCGTCTTTGCGGATGTGTTGGCCAGCGTCGAAGCTTTCGATGTGCCGAAGGACGTGCCGATCGACGTACCTTTCGATGTGTCACACAACGCCACGCGCGACGAACCGGGCTACCGGGCAGAGGACGCTGCATCCGTAGACGTACCCGACGCGCTGGAGGCCGAAGCGTTAGCGTCGAAGCCGCATTATGTCTTGCGTGCCGACGGCACCTGGGCACGCGCTGAAGCGTCTCCCCATCCCGGCCATCCGGCCTACGCACCGTTGACGCACGACGACGCCATCTCGTCATCGACGCCCACCATGCCGTCGCCCGCGGCCGCCGTGCCTGCCATTCCGGCGTTCGCCGCGTCACCGCCGTTCGGCATGGCGACGACGGCTGAGCCGCGCGCCGCCAGCTTCTCGGGGAACACCCCCTACGAACTTGCGCCGCCCCGCGTCGTCATCGATTACGACTTGCCGTCGCTCGACCTGCTGTCGCCTGTGACGTCGCTGGATGTCGCCAATGTCGTTTCGGACGAAGCGCTCGCGGCCGTGAGCCAGTTGATCGAGCAGCGTCTGGCCGAATTCAAGGTGCCGGTCACGGTGGTGGGCGCGTCGGCCGGCCCGGTCATCACGCGTTTCGAAGTCGAGCCGGCGGTGGGGGTGCGCGGGGCGCAGGTCGTCGGACTCGTACGGGATCTGGCGCGAGCGCTGGGCGTGACGTCGATCCGCGTGGTCGAGACGATTCCCGGCAAGACCTGCATGGGACTGGAACTGCCCAACGCGCAGCGGCAAATGATTCGCCTGTCTGAAATCCTGACCGCCCCCGTGTTCGACACCCATCGCTCGCACCTTGCGCTCGCCATGGGCAAGGACATCACGGGTGAGCCCGTCGTGGCCGATCTGGCGCGTGCACCGCACCTGCTGGTGGCGGGCACGACCGGCTCGGGCAAGTCGGTGGCCGTCAACGCGATGATCCTGTCGTTGCTCTACAAGGCAACCCCGGACGACGTGCGCCTCATCATGATCGATCCGAAGATGTTGGAGCTATCCGTCTACGGTGGCATTCCGCATTTGCTCGCTCCGGTCGTGACCGACATGAAGCAGGCGGCGCATGCCCTGAACTGGTGCGTGGGCGAGATGGAAAAGCGTTACCGGCTGATGTCCGCGCTTGGCGTGCGCAATCTGGCCGGATACAACGAGAAGATCGATGCCGCGCGCGCGGCGGGCGACAAGGTGCGCAACCCGTTCTCGCTCACCCCGGACGCGCCGGAGCCGCTGGACCGTCTGCCATTCATCGTCGTGGTCATCGACGAGTTGGCGGATCTCATGATGGTGGCGGGCAAGAAGATCGAAGAACTGATCGCACGGCTGGCGCAGAAAGCGCGCGCGGCGGGCATTCACCTGATTCTCGCGACGCAGCGGCCTTCGGTTGACGTCATTACCGGCCTCATCAAGGCGAACATCCCGACGCGGGTGGCCTTTCAGGTGTCGTCGAAGATCGATTCGCGCACGATTCTCGACCAGATGGGCGCGGAATCGTTGCTGGGGCAGGGCGACATGCTGTTCCTGCCGCCGGGCACGGGGTATCCGCAACGCGTGCATGGGGCGTTCGTTGCCGACGACGAGGTGCATCGCGTCGTCCAGCACTGGCAGCAATATGGCGAACCGGACTACGATGAAGCGATCCTCGCGGGCGACCCGAGCGAGGCCGCTTCCGCCGATTTGTTCGGCGAGTCGTCGGGCGATGCCGAGGCCGATCCGCTCTACGACGACGCGGCGGCATTCGTGCTGAATTCCCGTCGCGCCTCGATCTCAGCGGTGCAGCGGCAATTGCGTATCGGCTACAACCGCGCCGCCCGTCTCATCGAGCAGATGGAAACGGCTGGACTCGTCAGCCCGATGGGGCGAAACGGCGCGCGCGAAGTGATTGCACCGGGCGAGTAATCGCCATCCCTTACACCTGCCTTACGACCCGCCCTCCGAGTCGAACTCTTTGGCACTCCGTGCCGATCTCAAGACACGCGCCACCCGTGGCGCGTGCCGTCAAACCCCTTGGAAACCCGCGCCAATCGGCGATAGCAGCGCGTATACCCTCGCGAGCGTAGGGGTATTCCCGCCTTTGCGGGCAAAACTCAGCGAACACATAATCGGCGCGCTAGCTTGGTCGTTCAACGCGTGCGGTACGGCATCGCCCTGACACGAATTACAACATCGGGGGGATGCGGCGGGGGGAAGTCGACTCGCGCGTCGCGCATTCTACGGCAGGGCCTGCGACATCAGGAAATCGCAGCAGAAAAGCGTCATATCGAAACGCATCGCACCGAAGGAGACCCTTATGCAATTCCGATTCAAGGTCATGGCTGGCGCCGTGGCATTTGCCCTGTCCGCCTCGATGGCTGTGGCGGCCGATCCGATCAAGATTGGCGTATCCGGCCCGTTCACCGGCGGCTCGTCGTCGATGGGCGTTTCCATGCGCGACGGCGTGCGTCTTGCCGCGTCGGAAATCAACAAGTCGGGTGGCGTGCTGGGCCGCCAGATCGTGTTGGTCGAGCGCGACGAAGAAGCGAAGAACGAGCGCGGCGTGCAGGTCGCGCAGGAACTGATCAACAAGGAAAAGGTGGTCGCGACCGTCGGCTTCATCAATACCGGCGTGGCGCTCGCCTCGCAGCGTTTCTATCAGGACGCCAAGATTCCGGTGTTCAACAACGTGGCGACGGGGACGATCATCACCCAGCAATTCAAACCGCCTCAGTACGCCGATAACTACGTCTTCCGCAACTCGGCCAAGGACAGCATCCAGGCGCCGATGATCGTGGAAGAAGCGATTACGCGCCGTGGCTTCAAGAAGCCGGCGATTCTCGCAGACTCGACCAACTACGGCCAGCTCGGCCGCGAGGATCTGGAAAAGGCGCTCGCCGCCAAGGGCATCAAGCCGGTGGCCGAAGAGAAGTTCAACATCAAGGACGTCGACATGACGGCCCAGTTGCTCAAGGCCAAGCAGGCCGGCGCTGACGTCATCCTCACGTACGGTATTGGACCGGAACTGGCGCAGATCGCCAATGGCATGGCCAAGCTCGGCTGGAAGCTGCCGCTGGTCGGTAGCTGGACGCTCGCGATGTCGAACTACATCGACAACTCGGGTGCGAACGGCGAAGGTGCCCGTATGCCGCAAACGTTCATTCAGGAGCCCAACACGCCCAAGCGCAAGGCCTTCATCGACGCGTACCTGGCCATGTTCAAGCCGAAGAACAACCGCATCGACTCGGCGGTGTCGGCGGCGCAGGGCTACGACTCGGTCTACCTGCTGGCCGCGGCCATCAAGCAAGCCGGCAGCACGGACGGCCCGAAGGTGCGCGCCGCGCTCGAAGACCTGAAGGCGCCGGTCGACGGCGTGGTCACGACCTACGATCACCCGTTCACGCATGACGATCACGACGCCATCACCGCCAATATTCCGGTGATGGGCGAAGTGAAGGGCGGCCGTGTCGTGTATGCCTACGACAGCGATCTGAAGGCGGGCAGCAAGGTCCGCGAGAAGGCTGCGAAGTAACTCGCCCTCCCACCCCCTTGCATTTCGGTTGCGCTCTGCAGCCATGACGGATGAACAACGGCGCGCGTTGCTTGCGATCCGGGCCCCTGGCAACGGGGTGTCCGGGGGCAGCGCGCGCGCCGTCTGCTCAACCGGGCCATGCACCGGCACTCGGGACCGGCGCGCGGTACACGTCTCGAATACCTCCCGTGCATCGCTCGTAGGCTCGCACTCGCGAGAGAGGACCGCATGACCATCCTGATTCAACTCATCTACAGCGGTATCGCGCTGGGGATGATCTACGCCGTGATCGCCTTCGGTTACCAACTGACGTTCGCGACGTCCGGCACGCTGAACTTCGGCCAGGGCGAATCGCTGATGCTCGGCGCACTGGTCGGCCTGACACTGGTCGATACCCTGGGTCTGAATTACTGGCTGATGATCCCCATCGTCTGCCTGTTCGGTCTCGTGCAAGGGGCGCTGGTCGAGCGCATCGGCGTGAAGCCTGCCTTGCGGATCAAGTCGGAGTTCGGCTGGATCATGTCGACGATCGCGTTGGGCATCATCTTTCGTAACGTCGCGGAAAACGTTTGGGGACGCGACGATCTCAAGTTTCCTTCGCCGCTGCCCGAGTCGCCCATCCACCTGTTCGGCGCAAACGTGTTGCCGATGGAGCTGCTCGTCGTGGTCGGCGCGCTGCTCATGATGGCCGCCGTCGAGTTCTTCAACCGGCGCTCGATTTATGGCAAGGCGGTGGTGGCCACGTCCAACGACCGCGACGCCGCCGGTCTCATGGGCATCAACACCAGTCTGGTCATCACGTTCTCGTATGCGCTGTCGTCCATGGCGGCCGCGTTTGCGGGCGTGCTCGTCGCCCCGCTCACGCTCACCGGCGCCACGATGGGCGCGGTGCTCGGGCTCAAGGCGTTCGCCGTGGCGATTATCGGCGGACTGTCGAGCGGGATGGGCATGCTCGTGGGTGGCGTGATTCTCGGCATCGCCGAGACGACGACCGCGTTCTACATTTCGACCGGCTACAAAGACGTGCCGGGTCTCGTACTGCTGCTGCTCGTGCTGGCCGTGAAGCCGGCGGGCCTGTTCGGCAAGACCGCCATCAAGAAGGTGTAACCATGACCGCTCAGACCTCCACCGCACGCGGGGCCCGCGATCTCGGCGGCCTGCGCGTGACCACGACGCTGGCTGCCATCGTGGGCATCGTTGCGCTGTTCGGTTTTCCGATGGCCATCGGCAATCCTTATTACATCCACATGATCGAGACGATCATGATCTACGCGATCCTGCTGTTCGGGCTGGATATCGTCGTGGGTTACACCGGGCAGGTGTCGCTGGGCCATGCGGGCCTGTTCGGCATCGGCGCCTACGTGGCGGGGGTGTTCTTCACCAAGCTCGGACTCACGCTCTGGCTCGCGCTTCCGGCCTCGATCCTGATTACGGCCGCGTTCGGCGCCGTGCTCGCTTTGCCCGCGCTACGGGTCATCGGCCCGTATCTGGCGATGGTGACGCTCGCGTTCGGCACCATCATCCAGATTCTCATCAACGAGATGGATTTCCTGACCGACGGGCCCATGGGCATCACGCTCACGAAGCCACTCGTCGGGGGGCATCCGATCAATGAGACCGAGTACTACTGGCTGGTGGCCGCGTTGCTGCTGGCGAGCATGCTCGTGGCGCACCGGATTCTCAAGTCGCATCTCGGGCGGGCCTTCGAGGCGTTGCGGGATTCACCGGTGGCGTCGGACTGCATGGGCGTGTCGGTGTATCGCTACAAGGTGTATGCGTTCGTGATCAGCGCCGGATTCGCCGGCCTGGCGGGCAGTCTGTACGCCTACTCGGAGCAGTACATCTCGCCGAACACGTATAACTTCGAGCTGACGATCCTGTTCCTGCTCGCCGTCATCATGGGCGGGCGCAAGACGCGCAGCGGCGCGTTGTTAGGCGCGGCGATCGTCGTCTTGTTGCCGCAATTGCTCGACGACATCGGCACCTTCCGAATCGTCGCGACAGCCATCGCCGCGGTGACCGCCGTCGTGGCGGTGACCGCCATCGCCCGCGGGCGCACCTCGCTCGCCAAGGCGGCGGTGCCGATCGTGGGGACGGCGGCCCTGGCCGGCGTAACCTGGTGGCGCGACAGCATCACCGACTGGCGCCTGACGATCTTCGGGCTGATGATTCTATTTGTCGTGTACTACCTGCCGGACGGCATCATCGGCTTCGTGCGCTCGCGCATTCTGCATCGCCGTCGCACGTTGACCGTCTCGGCCACGCAAATCGACGAGTCGGTCGACGGCGAGCGCGACCCGGTCCTGACAGCGGCGGCGGGCGGTCCCGACGAACTGCTCAACGTGCGCCAGTTGCTCATGCAGTTCGACGGCCTGAAAGCGCTCAATCAAGTGGATCTGAGTGTGAAGCGCGGCACCATTCACGGGTTGATCGGCCCGAACGGCTCGGGCAAGAGCACGATGATGAACGTGCTCACGGGCATTTACGTGCCGACGGCGGGCAGCATCGAGTTCGCGGGTCAGTCGCTTGCGGGGCGCTCGTCGTCGGATATTGCGCTCTCGGGCGTGGCCCGTACGTTCCAGAACGTGCAGTTGTTCGGCGAAATGACCGCGCTGGAAAACGTGCTCGTCGGCTTACATCACACGTTCGGCGCGACGCTGATCGATGTATCGCTGCGTCTGCCGCGTTACAAGCGCGAGGAAGGGGCGGCACGGGCCCGGGCGATGCGACTGCTCGACTTCGTGGGGCTGGCGTCGCTCGCCGACGAGGAGGCGCGCAACCTGCCGTATGGCAAGCAGCGTCTGCTCGAAATCGCGCGCGCACTGGCACTCGATCCGCGTCTGCTGTTGCTTGACGAGCCGGCCGCCGGCCTGACGGCCCCCGACATTCGTGAATTGCTCACGATCATCCGCAAGATTCGCGACCACGGTATTACGGTCATCCTGATCGAGCACCACATGGACGTGGTGATGAGCACGTGCCAGACGGTCTCCGTGCTCGACTTCGGACAGAAGATCGCCGAGGGCCTGCCGGCGCAGATCCAGGCCGATCCGAAGGTGATCGAAGCGTATCTGGGCGGCGCATCGACGGCGCACTGACGACATTCGCGCATGCGGCGCACGGCGGGGACGATGCCCTGCGCCGCAGCCACGACGGACAAACGGAACCACTATGCTTTCCATTCGTAATCTGCAAGCCGGCTACGGCAAGGTGCAGGTGCTGCACGGCATCGACATCAATGTGCCGAGCGGCCAGGTCGTCACACTCATCGGATCGAACGGCGCGGGCAAGACGACGACCATGCGTGCCGTGTCCGGCATGATCAAGCCGACGGCAGGCGAGATCACGCTGGGTGACAAGCGTATCGACGGACTCGACTCGCATCGCATCGCCAAGCTTGGCCTGGCGCACTCCCCCGAAGGCCGACGCGTGTTCTCGACCATGTCGGTGATGGACAACCTGCGCCTGGGTGCCTTTCCGCGTCTGACCGGTAGCCGCCCGCGCGGCGATGTGGCGGCCGATCTGGAGCGCGCGATGGACCTGTTCCCGCGTCTGAAAGAGCGGCGTAATCAGTTATCCGGCACGCTGTCGGGCGGCGAGCAGCAAATGCTCGCCATGGCCCGCGCGGTGATGCTGCGCCCCGATATCGTACTGCTCGACGAGCCGTCGATGGGGCTGGCGCCGATCCTGGTCGACGAGGTCTTCCGCATCATCAGCAACCTGAAGTCGGAGGGCGTGACGATGCTGCTCGTGGAGCAGTTCGCCGCGGCCGCGCTGGCCGTGGCCGACTATGGCTACGTGCTGGAGAACGGCCAGATTTCCGTGCACGGCCCGGCGGAAAACCTGCGCAACGACGACAAGGTGCGCGCCGCCTATCTCGGCGGCAGTCACTGACCTTTGCCGGCGTACCTCGCTCAGTAGGTGGCGGAAAGCTCGCGTAGCGTGTTGAACGTCTCGCGCAGTTCGGTCCGTAGCGTGGTCACGAGGTCGGCGGCGGGCATGGCGCGAGCCAGCGGTGCCGCCTGACCGGCCCACTGGGCCGCGTAATCGCTGTTGCCCTTGGCCTTGGCGGCAGCGTTGATCGCCTTGCCTGCGTCATACGTCACCGGGTAGGCAGGCAGGTCGGGGCGGTCGGCTGCTTGCTCCAGCGCATAGAGGCGGTTCACGAAGCCGCGGGCCGGACGCCCGGAGATCGCACGAATCAAGGCGGTTCGCGGCGCAGCGCCGCCGGTCAGCCGTTCGCGGTAGGCCGCATCGGCCGACGATTCGGGGCATGCGACAAAGGCAGTCCCGAGTTGAGCGGCCTGCGCACCCAGCGCGAGGGCCGCTGCGATGCCCGCGCCGTCCATGATGCCGCCGGCGGCAATCACCGGCACCGACGTGTGCGTGACGATCAGCCGCACCAGCGCCAGCGTGCCCAGTTGCTCGTCATCGCTCGGCACGCGGTCGCCGAGATCTTCAAAGCGGCCACGATGACCGCCTGCCTCATACCCTTGCGCAACGATAGCGTCGACCCCTGCAGCCTCGATCGTCTTGGCTTCCGCCAGGTTCGTCGCCGAGGCGAACAGCACGATGCCCGCGGCGTGCAGTGCATCGATTCTCTCCTGCGACGGCAGTCCGAAATGGAAGCTGACCACGGCCGGGCGTTCTTCCAGAAGCATGGCAAACATGGCGTCGTCGGCCGCAAACGTCTTGTAGATCTCGCCGAGCGTGGTCGGAGGCGCCGCGTCGAAACGCGCGAACTCCGGGGCGAGATACGCCAACCAGGCGGCGTCGCGCGACGCGTCGAGCTTGGCGGGCGCGTGGCAGAACACGTTGACGTTGAACGGCTTGCGCGTCAGGGCGCGCGTGTCGTGAATGGCCTTGCGAGCGGCGTCGGCATTCATCGCGGCGACACCGATCGAGCCGAGCCCGCCTGCGTTGGAGACGGCTGCCGCGAGGGCGGGCGTGGACGTGCCGGCCATCGGGGCCTGAACGATCGGCGTCGACAGGCCAAGTCGTTCGATGAGTGCGCGGTGGCGGGATTGCGAGGCAGTGGAGCTTGACATGACGATCTGCACCTTTGAGTGTTCGGTAGGGGGAAACCGGACCCGTCGCAGCAGGGAGTCGATTCACTATGGCATACGCCCGGTGCGACAAAAGATATCACTAAAATGTATCTTTATGTCGACCACCCGCAGCATCGGCGGGGGCATTGGCTCGCGATATCGGGGTCACGCTTTGGGGCCCGCACGTTCGCCGGGGCCTTCGTGGGTTCCGCCCGTATCTTCGGCGCCCATCAGATCGGCGGCGCGCGAGCGCTGCATATCGGCCCGCCTGAAGTAGCCGATGACGGTCGCCACGCTCGTATGTCCCGTCATCGACATGGTTTCGGCCAGTGGCACCTGCTGAAGCGCGGCCTCGGTGACGAAGCCGGCGCGCAGCGAGTGGGCGGAGAAGTCGCCCTCGAGACCGGCGAGTGCGCATCGCTCGCGCACGATGTCGCGCACGGCGGCCTCGGAGAGCGGTTCGCCCACGTGACCGCCGCGTCGAACGCGCCGAAAGATCGCCCCTTCCGTGATGTCCGCCGCCGTCAGCCAATCCGTGAGCGCCACGGCCGCCGCACCCGTGACCGGTTTTTCGTTCTCGGGCAGGTCTGCGCCCTGCTGATTCGTCTTCGACCAAGCGAGCGTGTAGACGTAATGGTCGGGTCCGCTGCGCCGCACGTTCTCGCATGTCGCCCGTACGACTTCCGAGCGCCTGCGGCCGCCGCTCGCCCATGCGAACAGCAATAGCGCGCGATCGCGTTTGCCTCGCAGGGTGTCGTCGCAGGTTGCCAATAGCGCACGCAAAGGCTCGCGCGTCAGTGCCTCCTTTTTTGCCGTGCGAACGCCCCGTTTTGCATAGGCGCGACGCGTCTTTGCCAGCAGTTCGCGCACCGCCGGTTCCGCGCACGGGTTCGGCAGGTGGTGCGACGTGTGCAGCTTGGCGATGACGCTCAACCGGTGGAGCAGTGTGGCGAGCGCCGGTGGCCCCACACGGGCCTTGAGGCCTTGAGCGACGAGTGCGGCGTCGAGTGCGTCTGGCATCTCGGTTCTGAGACCGTGCTTGCCTTGATGCAGCGCATGATCGACCACGAACTGCACGATCACGGCGACCGGCAGCGGCGCGACGAGCGCCTGCCCGTACCTCAGGCGATACCAGCCCATCCAGTAGCGCATGGCCGATTGATAGCTCTGACGCGTGTTCTGCGAGTCGCCTTCCCGGGCGAGCGATTGTGCCGCATTGAGCGCGTCGTCATGGAGCGTCGCCGGATTTCGCGGTGGGGGCAGACCGAGGGCCGACGCGCCTCCCATTGCTGCGCTGGGCGCCGATTCGGCCGGCCACGGTCGCGTGGGTGTTATTTTTTTACCGGACATATGATTTAATATGTAATATGTACTAAATATAATCAAATCAGCAAATAGCTAACGATAATCTTCCATTATCGTGGGTTATTTGGCAATGCCCTCGATATTCAGGAGCGCTACGTGATGACTACGCCTCAAACCCCGACGTCCGCCATGTCCACGCCGTTGCCGCGGCAAGGCGGGCGAGGTATTTCGGCGCACGACGTCTGGACGGCGGCCGATACGTTGTTGATGGCGGGGCAGCGCCCGACCATCGAGCGAATTCGTCAGCAGTTGGGGCGCGGCTCGCCCAATACCGTGAGCCCTTATCTGGATGCGTGGTTCGCCGGACTGGGGGCGCGCTTGCAAGGCGCGACGGCCGCCGCGCCCGGGTTACCGGATGGCGTGACGATGCCGGAATCGGTGGCGCGTGCCGCGCTCGATCTGTGGGCGCTGGCGTTGAACGAGGGGCGTGCTGCCCTGGCGGAAGACGAAGCGGCGCGGCGCGCAGTGTTGGACGCGCGCGAAGCCGAGCTGGCAGCGGATCGCGAGGCGCTGGAGCAGGCGCGGGCCGTGCTCCACGAGCGCATTGCCGCTGCCGAGACGGCGGCGGCGGATGCGCGTCAGGCGAGGGAGGAAGCACAGGCGCAGGCGCGGCGCGCCGAGGCGTTGTTGATTGAGGCGCAAGCCGATGCGGTGGCATCGCGGCAGGCACTGTCGGTGGCGCGTGAGCGTACGCATGCGCTTCAGGAGGAACACGCGGCGCAACGGTCCCATTGGGATGTCGAGCGCACCCGGCTTGGCGAGCGGGCCGAAGCCAATGAACGCCGCTTGATGCTTGAACTGGACGCCGCGCGCGAGTCGATCAAGTCGCTGCAGCAGGAGCGCAAACACGTGCAGCGTCAACTGCAGGATGCCGAAACCGGGCTTGCGGCGATGACCGAGGCACAGCACGCGATGCGGGCCGCGAAGGCACTGCAGGATGCAGTCGTGGCGAGGCTGCGCGAGCAGGTCAGCGCGCAGGAGGCATTGGCGGCAACGTATCAGTCGATGCTGGCCGCGCCGATGACGTTATCGTCCGGGCGCGGCAACCTGTCGGGAAAAAAGCGTCGCGTGAGCCATGCGGGCGTGCCGACAACGTCAGTGTTGCGTCGCGTGCGCCGGCCATGAGACAGGTAGCGCGGGGTGTCTGATATTTGTCGGCATTGGCGAACCGTCGGTCAGCAAGTCAGTCGTCCAGGCATGCGCGCAACGTCTGCGCGAGACGAGTGGCTTCCCCGGCATCGGCGACGTTCGCGAAGCCAAGCACGAGGCCGCGCGGCGTGTGCGATGTATGCCCGTTCGCATACCAGCTCGAGAGGGGCAACACGGCAAGTCCCGCCTCGCTGGCCCGGGCGGCAACGGCAACGTCGTCGACTGGGCCGTGCGGGCCTTCTGGGAATTGCACCGCGAACTGAATGCCACCGTGCGGCAAATCCAGACGCATTCGCTCGCCGAACGCTTGCGTCAGCGCTTGTGTGATCCAGACGCGCCGCTGTCCGTACAACGTGCGCATTCGCTTCACATGTCGCGCAAAATGGCCTTGCGCCATGAAATCTGCCACGGCGGCCTGCAATAGCGCTGGAGAGCCGGTGTTCATGCTGCACGCCACCCGCGCGACGCGCTCCACGGCACGCTCCGGCACCACCGCGTAAGCGAGCCGCAGGCCGGGGAACATCAGCTTGCTGAGCGTGCCGCAATAGATCACGCGATCGTGCCGATCGAGGCTCTTCAGCGCCGGCAACGGCCTGCCCGAATATCGGAATTCACTGTCGTAATCGTCCTCGATGATCCAGCGAGACGCTTTCTCGGCCCAATTCAGCAGTGCCAGGCGTCTTGCGAGCGACAACGTATGACCCAGCGGGCTCTGGTGCGATGGCGTGACCAGGGCGAAGCGCGCTTCCGGGTCCAGTTGTATGCCGCGCTCTACATCGATCCCCTCATCGTCGACCGGCACGGGGACGAACTGCATGCCGGACTCGGACAGAAAATCGCGCGCGAGCAGATAGCCGGGCTCTTCGAACCACACGCGATCGTTCGGTTTCGCGAGACTGCGCAACACGAGTTCAAGCGTCGCGCGGTAGCCGCCGGTCACGAACACTTGCTCGGGCAGACACGTGACACCGCGAGACAGACCCAGATAGGTGGCAATGCGTTCTCGAAGCGGCCGGTAGCCCATCGGATCCGGGCACGAGAGCATCGCGCGATCGCCGCTGCGCACACGAAGCGAAACCAGTCGACTCCATATCTTGCGGGGAAACGCGTCGAGCGCCGGTTGCCCGGCCTGCAACGGTCGTGGCTCGCCGCTCATTGCGACAGTGATGGACACGTGGGGCGGTGCCGGTCGACTCGGTGACGCGGTTGACGATTTCGCTGGGTCGGCGCGTTCCACGTTCGTTCGTTCCGTGTGCGGCACACCTTGCGGTGTTTGGTGACCTGTTCCGTAAGTCGAATGCACGATTGACGGCGGCAGCGACGGGGAAACAAACGTGCCGGCCGCGCCGCGCATCTGCAGATAACCCTCGTCGACAAGGATCGTATAGGCCAGTTCGACGGTGCCGCGGGCGGTATTCAACTGCGCGCAGAGGCTGCGAAGTGCCGGCACGCGATCTCCAGGACGCAGATGCCCCGCGGCAATCGCCGTCCTGAAACGCTCGCAAATCTGCAGATAGATCGGCTGCGGTCGCTGGCGATCTATCTGAATGTCCAGGGAGGGCGTTCGTGCGGGCATGGGTGTCTCGTGGATGAGGGCGGGCCAAGTTGATTTGGACTAGTCGGATCGATGATTTTTGGCCCTTATTGTTACGACATGATTGTTACATACTGCCCTTAAGCAATGCCATGGCGAGGACACTTCCACGCGATGCCACGCTCAGTACGCGTCTCGCGCGTTCAGTTGCCCCTTGGAGAATCTGTCATGAAAATCGTGGTAATCGGTGGTTCGGGCCTGATCGGCTCACGTCTCGTCACCCGGCTCGGCCAGGCAGGCCATCAGGCGCTCGCCGCGTCCCCGCGTACCGGCGTCAACTCCGTGACTGGCGAAGGTCTGGATGCCGCGCTCGTCGGCGCGGATGTCGTGGTGGATGTCACGAACGCACCGTCCTGGGAGCCTCAGGCCGTGCTGGACTTCTTCCGCACCTCGGCTCGCAATCTCGGCAAGGCTGAGGTGGCCGCGGGGGTGCGTCATCATGTTGCGTTGTCGATCGTCGGTACCGACCGCATGCCGGAGAACGCGTATTTCACGGCCAAGGTCGCGCAGGAGGCTGCGATCGAAGCCGCTGGCGTGCCATACACGATTGTGCGCGCCACGCAGTTCATGGAGTTCATCGGCGGCATCGCGGATTTCAGCACGGATGGCGACAGTGTGCGCGTCGGCGACGGGCTGTTCCAGCCGATCGCTGTGGACGACATCGTCGAGATCCTCGCACAGGTGGCGCTCGCGGCGCCGCGTAACGCCACGATGGACATTGCCGGCCCGGACCGCGCGTCGCTGGCGCAGATCATTGCGCGCTATCTGAGCGCGAAGGGCGATGCGCGCCCGGTCGTGACGGATCGTAACGCGCGGTACTACGGCGGCATCGTTGAGGAACTGTCGCTTGTTCCGCTCGGCGACGCGACGATCGGCCGTATCGGTCTCGACCAGTGGCTCGCCCAAACGCGCGAAGGCTGATTTTTCGGGCCGACGAAGGCCCCCGATGGAGTGAAGTCATGAAACGAATGGTTTTGTTCGGCGCAACGCTGATGTGCCTGTGCCTGATGGGGGTGCGCCCGGTCACGGCCGCGCCCGAGGCGCAGGTGGTGCCGCTGCGTTCGACGCCGTTGCCGGAGTACCCGGGCAAGGAAGTCAAGATGATCGTTGTGGAGTATCCGCCGGGCGCAGTCGACCCCGTGCACCGTCACGACGCGCAAGCGTTTGTGTATGTGCTCGAGGGAAGCATTGTCATGGGCGTCAAGGGGGGCAAAACGGTGACGCTGAAGGCGGGGGATACGTTCCACGAAGGCCCCAACGACATTCATACGGTGGGGCGGAATGCGAGTACCACGCGGCCGGCCAAGTTTGTCGTGTTCCTGATCAAGAAACAGGGCGCGCCGATCCTGACCCCGGTGAAGTAACACGGTCGTTCCAGCCGGTGCCGGCAACCCCGGCGCCACCCCTGCGGCGCCCTTCTTCGGCGCCCCCGACCGGGCGAGCGCGGATGGCCGCTGCTCAGGCCATCGCCGCCGCACCGGAGGCGCCCGGCAGTGCCGATAAGATCCGGGCGAAGGCGTCGCCCGTGACGGGTTTGCCGAGCAGGAAGCCTTGCAGTTCGTCGCAATCGAGGGTCTTGAGCGCCTCGCGCTGCGACGGCGTCTCGACGCCTTCGGCCACCACATCCATATCGAGCGAGTGCGCCAGCGCAATGATGGCGGAGACCACGGCGCTGCCCTCGCGGCCGCAGGTGTCCAGCCCGCTCGTGAAGAAGCGGTCCATCTTCAATTGCTTGACGCGGAAGCGCTGCAAGTACGCCAGACTCGAATAGCCCGTGCCGAAATCGTCGATCGCCACTTCAAAACCCTGCTCGTGGAAGGCTTGGATCACGTCGATCGTGTGCTGGGCGTCGAACATGGCCACCGTCTCGGTGATTTCGAACATGAGCCGGTCGGCGGCGATGCCCGCCTCGCGAACGATCTCCACGATGTTTTCCACCAGTTGCGACTGGGCCATCTGGCGCGGCGAGAGGTTGATCGCGACCTTGACGGGCGGCAGACCCGCGGCGTCCCATTCCTTGATCTGTCGGCAGGTGGCCCGCACGACCCAATAGCCGATCGGCACGATCTGTCCGGTGCGCTCGGCGACGGGGATGAAGTCGGCCGGCTGCAGTTCGCCGAAGGTGGGATGCGACAACCGCAGCAATGCCTCGGCACCCGCCAGCGCCTCGGTGTCGCCCCGGTACTTCGGCTGGAAGTGAAGCGAAAAATACTGCTCGTGTTCCGCGTCGTGCAGCGCCTGCTGGATCTCCCACGTGCGTTGAGCGGCGGCATTCATGCGCGGCTCGAAGTAGCGGAAGATGCCGCGTCCGGCGCGCTTGGCTTCGTACATGGCCGTGTCGGCGTGCTTGAGCAGCATGTCGATGGTATCGCCATCGTCCGGAAACACGGCGATGCCGATGCTGGGCATGACGTGCAGCGATTGATTGCCCACGCGAAGTCCGTCGCGCATATCGTCGAGCAGGCGTTGCGCCACGCGCCCCGCGACCGCAGGTGACGACAGGGAGCCCAGCAGCACCACGAACTCGTCGCCGCCGAGTCGGGCGACCACATCGTCGCCATTGACGTTTTTGCGAAGCCGTTTGGCGAACGCGCGCAATACGTCGTCGCCCACGTTGTGGCCAAGCGAGTCGTTGATGGTCTTGAAGCCGTCCAGATCCATGAACAGCACCGCGAAACGGCGCTCGTCGCGACGCGAGTTCACGAGCATGCGCGCAGCAGAGTCATGCAGGGCGCGACGATTGGGCAGATCGGTCAGCGCATCGTAGGTCGCCATTCTGGCGATCTGCGAGTTCAGCTGCAGAACGGAGTTGGCCAGGAAACTCGTGCGGGCGTCCAGGCGCGAGACGAGCAGGGTGGTGACGAGCATCAGGAAGGTGAACAGGCTGACGGTCGTGACCAGCCACGGGGAGCTCACCCCGCCCGCCGCGCCACAGATGGCGCCCGGCACAAAGTTGGCTGCCGACATGCCGGTGTAGTGCATGGCGGTGATCGCCAGTCCCATGACCCCAGCGGCGCCGATGCGTTTGGCCATAACGTAACGCAGACTGCCGTCGCGCAGCGTGCGCGCAATCCACAGTGCCGCCGTGGCCGCCGCCATCGCGATCAGGATCGAGGCGGCAAAGCGTGCTGGATCGTACTCGATGCTCGGATACATCTTCATGGCCGCCATGCCGGTGTAGTGCATGGCCGCGATCCCGAGGCCGAGCGTGACACCTGCGGTGACCAGCCGGCGCTTGGTGAAGCGCTCGCGGGCGACCAGCCAGAGCGCCGCCCACGAGATAACGACGGCAATGCCGAGCGAGGCCGCGGTAATGACGGGGTCGTATCCTAGCGCGAGGTTGGCGTGCGAACCCAGCGGCGCCCCGAACGGCGCGAGCGACAGCGCGAGCATGCCGATGAAATGCATCGACCAGATACCGATGCCCATCGCGGCCGCGCCCACGGCGAGCCACGCGTGACGCATGCCGCGGTGCGTCAGGAGATAGATGCGACCCGAAAGGTCGAGTGCGGTGTACGACGCAAGCACGGCAACCGCGAGCGATAGTGCGACGAGCCAACCACTGTACGAACTGGACATATGAGAACCGACCGAAAAGTCCTGCTTAACTGGTTATCGGCAAGGACGGCCGATAGTTGAGGGGCACGTAGGAATGTTTCCAACAGCGCTCGGCCGATTGGGTCGGGTGGCGCGTGAGCGGGGGACTTCGCCGACGTCCGGGCGCGTCGTGCCGACGCTCGACACTGCCGATATCATGGGGAATAATCCGTCCATGCCCGTCTTGAGCCGTGTCGTGGGTGGAGACCCGGCACGCGGCGTCGCGTGCATCAGCTGCATCACCTGCGCCCCTCTTGGGCGGCCAACCGCCAGAATCACGAAGTCTCGGACATGACACGCGTATGACATCGGGTGCCGGCGGGCGGTAGATTACGGCAGCCCTCAATTTTGCCTGATTTCCGCGGGATTTCCTCGCGCCGCGTCAATTTTGATAGTTAAATGCCCCGCTGGCACCGTGAAAAGTGCCGACTTGCGGCGCGCTCACCCGTGCCGGTGGCGTGTGTGGAATGGTTGCGGCATTGCACGAACAGGGAGCCAGTCATGCCCGCTAAATTGTCGTCTGCCTCGCGCTCGGCCACGGCCAGCCCCGCCGCATCTTCCGCCGCGTTTCCGGTCGCAACATCGCCCACCGTTCCCGTCGTGCCGTTCGAAGCCCGCATTGCTGCCGGGCGCAAGCTGCGCGACACCACACCGCGTGGTAGCCACTCGCATGTCGGTAACGTCGACCGAGACGTTGTGGAACTGCTGCGAACCAGCAGCGAGGGACGCGTCGATGCGCTCGTGCCGTTGCGCTACGGACGCATGCTCGCGTCGCCCTTCGCTTTCTATCGGGGCAGCGCCATTGTCCAGGCCCACGATCTGGCGGGTACCCCGCACACCGGTCTCACGCTCCAGATCTGCGGCGATTGCCATCTGGCCAACTTCGGCGGCTTTGCCACACCGGAGCGCACCCTGATCTTCGATCTGAACGATTTCGACGAGACCGCGCTTGGACCTTGGGAGTGGGATCTAAAGCGCTTGTGCGCCAGCCTGGTACTGGCCGCCCGCCAATTCGGCTTCGGCGATACGCTGGGCGTCGAGATGGTGCGCACGGCGGTACAGACGTACGCGCGGCGCCTGAATGAATACGCCCACATGCCGACGATTGCGTTATGGCATGAGCAGGTGACGTTCGAGCGCATGCTCGACCTCGCTCAAAGCGAGCGCGTGCGCGAGGGCGTGAAACGCGGAATTGCGCGCGCCACCGGGCGCACGCATGAAAACGTGCTTCCCAAGTTTGCCCAGCAGGTGGGCGATCATTGGCAGATTCGTGATGCACCACCGAGCATTTTCCATGTGCACGGCGCCACCACGCTGTTCGGCACGGAAGACGACTGGCTCGGCCTGGGCGATTGGCGCACGCTGTTCGCCCCCGTCTACAAGAGCTATCTGAACTCGCTCTCGCCCGATCGTGCGCTCATGTTGTCGAGCTACACGCAGGAGGATCTGGCGTTCAAGGTCGTGGGTGTCGGTAGCGTCGGCACCCGATGTCTGGTGTTGCTGATGATGGATACCCACGAGCAACCGCTCTTCCTGCAGTTCAAGGAGGCGTCGAAGTCGGTCGTCTCGCGCTTCTTCAAAAGCGCTTCGTCGAAGCACGACGGGCGTCGCGTCGTGGAGGGGCAGCGACTGATGCAGGCGGCCTCCGACGCCTTTCTGGGCTGGGGCAGCGGCCCGTTCGGGCGCAGCGTGTATGGACGTCAACTGCGCGACATGAAGGTGTCGGCGCAATTCGAGCTGTTTCGCGCCGACGGCTTCCGTGAGTACGCCGGGCTTTGCGGATGGGTGCTGGCGCGCGCGCACGCCAAAGCGGGCGGTTGTGCGGCTGAGCTGGTTGGGTATGTGGGCAAAGGCAACCGGCTCGCGCAAGCGTTGGTCCATTACGCGACCGATTACGCCGACCAGATCGAACGCGACTACGAGGTGTTCAGAAAGGCGTGTCGTGACGGTCAGCTAGAGGCGCGCACCGATGCCGACATGGCCGCCGATTTCATTGCGTGAGCCGAACGGGGGCGATGCAGGCTTCCCCCAATGCATCGGCGATCGGGCGTGACTAAACTACTATTGACAAGCGCGAATTCACAAGCGCGACACTAGGTACGCTGGACGTCCACCGCCACGCATGCTTGCATGCGGGCGTCCTCCGGAACTGACATGAACCGCCCGCCCGCCAATTCGACGTTGCGCGCAGTAGCGACAAAGCCGTTTGGCATACGTCTGAAATGGCTTCTCTTGCTTGCGGCCGCGTCACTGTGCGCCATCGGGGTCTATTTCGTGGCACGCGAGATGCAGACTTCGCGCCTCCAGGCGAAGTACTTTGCGGCACTTGACCGCCAAGTTTCCTTCAGGGTTGCGCAAGGCCCGAGCGACACCATCCGCTTCCCTTCCCACGGCGGTCCCTACGACCTGCGCATGGGCTATGAGCGACTACCCGAGTTTGCCGCTCGCCTCACCGCACGTGGCTTCGTCGTCACCGCTCAGGCGCGCGACTCGGCCACGATGGCCCGCATCGCAGACCAGGGACTCTTCGTTCCCTACGAGGAAAAGGCTCAAGCCGGTCTTCGGCTCTTCGACGCGAGCGGCGCGCCGCTTTACAGGGCGCGCTACCCGTTGCGCACCTACGCCAATTTCGACGCCGTACCACCGGTTGTTGCCGATGCGCTGACCTTCATCGAAGACCGATCACTGCTCGATGCTGCTGAACCGTACCTCAATCCCGCGATCAACTGGAAGCGCTTCTCGCTCGCCGTCATTGATCTGGCACTCAAACACGTGCTCCATCACCATGCAATGCCCGGCGGCAGCACGCTCGCAACCCAGATCGAGAAATATCGTCACTCGCCGGGGGGGCGTACCGTCAACCCGTCCGAGAAGCTCCGGCAGATGGTCTCGGCGGCGTTGCGCGCCTATCTCGGCGGTGAGCGGACGCTCCCGGCACGCCGCAGGATCGTCGTCGCCTACCTGAATACGGAGCCGCTTGGTGCGCAGCCAGGCATCGGCGAGATCGAAGGCATTGGCGACGGGCTCGTGGCCTGGTACGGCCGCGACTTCGACGAGGCGAACCATCTGCTCGCAGCGCTCGACACGGACGCTCGAGGTCAAACCGGGGCGCCTGCCACCGGCGGACTCACCAACGAAGCGCTCGCATTCAAGCAGGTGCTCTCACTCCTGATCGCGCAACGCGCACCGTCGTATTTCCTTACACGGAACAATGCAGCGCTCGAGACGCTGACGAACAGTTACCTGCGGCTGCTTGCCGACAACCACGTCATCTCGGCGCGGCTGCGCGACGCCGCGCTCGGTCAGCCCCTGCAGGTACGGCACGGTTTGGCTACCGCGCAGGCAATCCCGTTTGCCAAACGTAAGGCGATTTCGGTATTGCGCGCGCATTTGCTCGAGACACTCGGCCTCAAAAATACCTACGCGCTCGATCGCCTCGACCTCACTGCCAGCTCGACACTCGCCGATGCGCTCGAGCAAGCTGTCAGCAAGCAGCTTGCGCGTGCACAAACGGTGGCTGGCGCGCAGCAGGCCGGCCTCTATGGCTTCGAGATGCTTCGCCCCGGCGACGATCCTGCGAAGATCGCCTTCAGCTTCTCGCTCTATGAGCGCCGCCGCGGTGAGAATGTGCTGCGCGTGCAAACCGACACCGTGAACGAGCCGTTCGACATCAACCAGGGTGCCCGCCTCAATCTCGGGTCAACCGCGAAGCTTCGCACCCTCGTCCTGTATCTGCAGATCGTCTCCGATCTCCACGCACACTATGCTTCGCTCACCCCCCCCGAACTCGCGCGCGTGAAGCCCGATGCGCTCGACGCACTGACATCGTGGGCGCTCAACTATCTTGCGCACACGACCGACCACTCGTTGCCGGCGATGCTGGCGGCCGCCGTCGAACGCAAGTACTCGGCCAATCCCGGGGAAGTCTTCCACACCGGCAGCGGCGAACAGGCGTTCTCGAACTTCGAGCCCGCCGACAATGGCCGCATCCTGACCGTGCACGAAGCGTTCCAGCGCTCGGTCAACCTCGTATTCGTGAGGCTCATGCGCGACATTGTCCACTACGAGATGGTCAGGCAGGCGGGGCCGTCGGCGCACTGGCTCACGGATCCGGTGCTGCGGCAGCAGTATCTGACGCGCTTTGCCGACGAAGAGAGCCTGACCTTTCTCGACCGCTTCAATAAAAGGTATGCGGGGCTTGCGGCTGACCAGGCGGTGGCGAAGCTTGTCGCGGGGATGCCAAAGTCGCCCGTCAGGCTCGCGGCAGCCCTGCGTAGCGTGGCGCCTGACGGCTCGCCGGCCTGGTTCGAGGGCCAGATGCGCGCGGCGCTGAAGGGCACGCCGGCGGCCTCAATGAGCGCCGAAGAGATGGCGGGGCTATATGCAAAGTACGGACCAGACAAGTTCGACCTGAACGACCGCGCTTATCTTGCGCGCGTGCATCCGGTCGAGCTTTGGCTGCTCGCCTACCTTCGTGCCCATCCGCAAGCCACCGAGAGCGACTTGCGCGACGCGAGCCGCGACGTGCGTCTCGAATCGTACTCGTGGCTCTTCAAGACGCGTTTTCACGCCACCCAAGACCGCCGAATCCGGGAAACGATCGAGCTTCAGGCGTACGCCCCCATCGTGCGCGCGTGGCGCTCGCTCGGCTATCCATTCAAGCGCATCACGCCGTCCTATGGGTGCGCCATCGGCGCCGCGGGTGACCGGCCAGCCGCGCTTGCGACACTAATGGGCATCATCGCCAATGACGGCCGAAAGGTGCAACAGGAAAGCCTGAGTTCGCTCACGTTCGCGGCCGCCACGCCATATGAGACGCATTTTTCCCACGCATTTGACGTGGGGCAGGTCGTGATTTCACCCGCCATCGTCGACGTCGTCCGGGGTCTGCTGCGTGACGTCGTGACGGGCGGCACGGGCAAGCGCCTCGCGGACGGCCTGCCGCTAGGCTCGGGCCGCACGCTCGAGGTTTACGGCAAGACCGGCACCGGCGACCAGCGTTTCAACGTCTATGCACGCGGCGCCAAGCTCATCGAATCGCGCAAGGTCAACCGCACGGCGACATTCGTGTTCATGATCGGAAACCGCTTCTACGGTGTGTTGAGCGCCTATGTGCATGAGCCCTACGCGACACACTATACCTACACTAGCGCGATGGCCGTCCAGCTCCTGAAGTCCCTCGGACCGACACTCGGGCCGCTCGTCGGCAAGACAAGCGTCGATCAACCGCTGCCATGACGAACGAACGCATCGCTACGTTTCAACAATGCCCCACTTGATACGCGCCCAAAGACGCTCGTGAGCCAGGTAACCGACGGACGTGTAGATGTTGCTGATGATCATGAAACCGACCGCGGTGTGAATGGTGCCGGTAAGCAGGTAGAGCGTCCCGAAGTCGAGGCACATGACCAGGCTCCGATACGTAAGCGCCTTGGTTACTGAGCGACGGCTGCTTACGGTTCTCATGATCCATCCCCTTACCGGACGTACGGCTGTGGTTCGTTGACCCTGTGGAGCATCATCGCGATGGTCACGTGGTGGCAGGTCCTGCTATCAGATCGATTTCGCCTCGTACGGAAGGCCTTGTCCAGTGGGAAGCGATGGGTTGCGTGACCATTCATGCCATGAGCCACAACGCCGGGCGTAATGAAGATGGGTTTGTGCATGGCGTTCTGCTGCGGATCAGGAAAATCACGTAAGAAGCATAAGTCGACCAATGAAACGCTTGTTGATACCGGTCAATGCCAATTCGCGTTGCCACGCATTCGATATCGGTGCGCCGTGCAACGCGGCACGCCGTCGGTCGACGTAGGGTCCGGTGGAGGACTGCTTCGCAGGAATCGTCCGATGAAGTGATGGAATTGGGACGCGATATTGTCCGAATGCCGCCACTTTTTCTCTAAATTACATGAGATGTGCGTTTTAAGTAATTGATTATAATAAAAATTAATGAAATGCATTTCAATGCGGCCTCGGTGCTGCATCGTTTGACGGTGTCCGCCTACACATCTTTCGGACTCCGCCGATTCGCCAAACGAGACGGGCTCTCTACAATCGGTTTCAACAGGTCGGGTGCCATTCACCAAAGCACGGACGGCCGTACAGGAGGTTGTCATGGCGAAGCGCATTCCCCCATCACCGATTGCGTCCGTACCGCACGGGACATCCCGCCCAAGGACGGCGGACGAGGAGCACGCGTTGACGCACGAGGACGGTGACGCCGAGACAACCGGCGCGTCGACGCCCGCAGGCGAGCGTCCGACACCCGCGCAACCGCATGAGGCGCAGCAGTCGAGCGATGCGGCAATACGAGACGACATTCGTCGGCGGCTAGCCGTCGTGGCCGACCTCGATATTTCGCACATCGATGTCACGGTGACCTCGGGGCTGGCGCTGCTTACCGGCGATGTACCGGAGCGCTGGATGCAACATGAGGTACAGGCGATCGTCTCGAAAGTGCCCGGCGTGAGCGGCGTCGACAACCGATTGCACGAGCGGCGCACGCAGCCGATGAGCCGTCCCGGAGAAAGTCAGGAGGGTCACAAGATCTGACTCGGGCGACATCGCTTTATGGAGCAAGCGGACATTCGGGCAAACCCTTTACGCAAAAGGTTGCCGGGTGCCGAAGGCAGCGAAAGACTCCCCCGCATTTCAATGCCAGGGAAGGGATCACCTAAGACTCGGTCGCCGCAGGGGTGCGGCACGTCAAACGTGCCGGAGGTGACGCCCGAGGCAGCGATGCCATGGGTGCGACGACTCAATTTCGGGAGGTTAATCATGAAACAAGCCAATCTACTCAAACTCGTCATGGCCGGTGCACTTGCTACGACTGGTATCGCCGCGCATGCCCTCGATCAGGGCGGCATCATCAAGATTGCCGATCAGTCGGGCGCCAGCGGCGTGATGAGCGATACCGGCCGCAAGATTGACGATTCGGCACTCACTGCCAAGGTCAAGGCCGAATTGCTCGCCAAGAAGGACGTGCCTTCGACCAAGGTGCACGTCACGACGCGTCATGGCGTGGTGCATCTGACCGGTTCAGTGCCGCAATCCGCTCAGAAGACCCTCGTCGTCGACACGGTCAAGGGCGTTGAAGGCGTCGTCGATGTGAAGGACGACATCAAGGTAATGGGCAAGTAACCGCAACGGAAATCGCAACAGTAACCGCATTCTCTCCCCGTCGGCGGCGCGTGCCGCGCGCCTCGACATTACTGGAAGAAGGAGAAGATCATGACCCTGCAAACCGGTCGGGGCGAAACGCCCCAGTCAGGCGCCCGCATCGTAGGCGATTCGCACAAGTTGCCCGAGGGGCCAGGCCCGTCGGTGATGGCCGCCGACACGCTCGATGCTGAAGACGTTGTGAACCGCGCGGGCGAAAGCCTTGGGAAGGTCAAGCACATCATGCTCGATGTGCAACGGGGCACAGTCGCCTACGCGGTGCTGTCGTTCGGCGGGTTTCTCGGCATGGGCGACAAGCTGTTTGCCATTCCTTGGCACGCCTTGCAGCTCGACGTCGGAAACAAGCGTTTCATTCTGGATATCGACAAGGAAGCGCTCAAGAAGGCGCCAGGCTTCGACAAGGATCATTGGCCAAGCATGGCTGACATGCAATGGGCCGAACAGGTGCATACGTATTACACCGTCGACCCCTATTGGCATTAAGCTCGGTGAGGTCTTGCTCATGTCGAGTCAATCCGAGATTTGCTGGATGACGAAAGCGCCACGACGGTACGCACATCTGCCTGAGCCGTACGACCCAGGCAGGCCGCCCGGGACACCGCCGCCGAAAACGCCGCCCGACGAGGACGAGCCGTCGCCGACGCCTCCCCCCGACAGACCGCTGGATCCCCCGGTTGAGGAGCCGCCGCTGCGGCCGCCGGGCAAATATGTCTGCTTTGAGCGATCCACTTGACGGGCAGCGGCGGCACACGGAGCGACTCCTGTCCGTCAGGGCCGGATCGCCAACGGAGGAAAGTCATGCCTTATCGTCAGACCGAGGAGCTGCCGGCAAGCGTCAAGGATCACTTGCCCGCGCACGCGAAGGAGATTTACCTCAAGGCGTTCAATGCCGCCTGGGAAGAATACCGGGATCCCGGCGAGCGGCGCGGTCATGAATCGCGTGAAGCAACGGCACACAAAGTGGCTTGGGCCGCAGTGAAGAAGACCTACGAAAAGGACGAAGGATCCGGTCAGTGGCGCGCGAAAACACGTCACCAGTGATCGCCTGCTCCGGGCAGCGGCGTCGCGGCGTGCTGTCTGCAGAATTTGTCGCGTTGGCGTAGAATCGGCCTCCTTTATGGGGCGGCTGCGACGCGCGCCAGGTTGGACATCCACCGCCTGCCGCGCCCGATATCGTTCGCTTGTCGTTGCCGACAACCTCGCCAGTCCCGGACTGGCTGTCATGACCCAATCCCAATGAGTGCCTCCCAAATCCTGCCCGCCCAGGCGGCCGAAGCGTTGCCTCCGTCGTCCATTCCCGTCTGGCTCTCGTTCGTGGCGCTTGCCATGGGCGGCTTCGGCATCGGTACCGGCGAATTCGTCATCATGGGGCTGTTGCCCGACGTCGCCCAAGGCCTGAACATCACCATTCCACAAGCCGGCCATGCGATCAGCACGTATGCACTGGGCGTCGTGATCGGCGCACCGCTGCTCGCCGTGCTGGGAGTGCGCCTGCCGCGCCGTGCGTTCCTGATCGCGCTCATGGCGATGTTCGCCATCGGCAATCTGGCCAGCGCTCTCGCGCCGAGTTACCTCGCGCTGATCGTGTTGCGTTTTCTCAGCGGCCTGCCGCACGGCACTTACTTCGGTGTCGCCGCGTTGGTCGGGGCATCGCTCGTTGCGCCACATCGTCGTGTGCACGCGGTGGGGCAGATCATGCTGGGGCTGACGCTCGCCACGCTCTTTGGTGTGCCCCTGGCCGCCGGTCTCGGGCAGTGGCTCGGCTGGCGTGCTGCGTTCGTCCTTGTCGGCCTCATCGGCGCGTTGACAGCGGTGATGGTCTGGCGCTGGGTACCGAATGTGCCGGCCCCTCATGGCGCGAGTCCGATGCGCGAGCTGAGCGCGTTGCGTAACGCCCAGGTGTGGCTCACGTTGGGCATCGGCGCGATCGGCTTCGGGGGCATGTTCGCGGTGTTCAGCTACATCAAGCCGACGCTCATGCAAGTCGCCGGCGTTCCGGAAGCGTGGGTGCCGTTCTACCTGGCATTGTTCGGTGTCGGCATGGTCGCGGGTACCGTCGTCGGGCCGCGCCTGGTCGCGGCCGCGTCGCTCATGCGCGCCATCGGCGGCACGCTGATCTGGTCGGCGCTGCTCCTGGGTGCCTTCACCTTCACGGCATCGAGTCCCTGGCTGGCCGGTGTCAACGTGCTTGGCATCGGCACGATCATCATCATCGGCCCGGCGTTGCAAATTCGCCTGATGGATGTGGCTGGTGAGGCGCAGACACTTGCGGCGGCGCTCAACCATTCGGCGTTCAACATGGCCAACGCCGCCGGTGCATGGCTCGGTGGTGTGGCAATTTCCGCAGGTTACGGCTGGACGTCGACCGGGTGGGTCGGTGTCTTGCTGTCGTGCGCCGGCATGTTGATGTTCCTCTGGGCGCGCCACGACGCCCGTCGAGAGGCGCGGTAAGCCGACGGGTGCCCGCTAAGGTCGCTGCGGTCTCAGGTCGTGAGCGCCACGCCGCCGTTCAGGCGTTCGAGCACGGTGGCGCGCACGGCGGCCGGGGCGTCCGCGAGCAGTGCCGGCCATTGGGCCTGAGCGTCTCGGACGGTCTCCCGCGCGATGGCGCTCAGGCGGCTCACGCGAAGCAGCCCAGCGCCCTTGAGCAGCGCGTCGAGGGCAGCCCAGTCGAATGCCCGCAACGTCTTGTCGATCGCCCGGTTCACGCCATAATGCGATGCCGGCACGTCGTGAAAAAAGGCGGCGACGCACACCGGGTCATACACCGGCGCCAACTGCGGCGTATGGGCGTCGGGGTAGATCAATGCCCAGTTCTTGAGGTGGGCGTCGGTATTGCCTAGCAGGATAAAGGCGATCAGACGACGCAAGAACTCGCGTACGTCGCGCACCGGTTGCGCGGATAACTGATCCAGCACCCGCAGCATCGTCGT
>NZ_KB290536.1:94977-173390 GCF_000282835.1 Pandoraea sp. B-6
AGCCCGCGCCCGTACTTGCTGCGCGGTGGATATTGCAGCACCTGCGCGAATTCCTCCATATGCACGCGCCGTCCGTCGGGCAGCCGGTCGAAGCGCGGCACGGCGAGGATATGTTCGAACGGTACCTGCTCGGGCAAGTCGGCATCGCGTCGCGAGATGATTTCGGCTTTCGCGCAATCGAGGCCGAGGGCCTCGCACAGTCGGTAGCCGGTGAATTCGTTCTCCACGAGATCCGGGTGGCGCGTCGTCGGCAACTTTAGAATGACCGAGCCCGCGCGCCCCTGGCGCTTGACGACGTAGCGCCGTCCATCGCGAACGGCTGAGAACTTGGTCACCACGCCGGGTAGCGATGCGGCGTCTTCCACCGGCGTATCAACGAAACCGGGTTCCACCATTTCCAGACCAAGCGCCGTGTGCCAGCGATGCACGATGTCGGGCACGCCCTCGCGCAAGGGCACGGGCTCGACCTCGAGTGCCCCCATCAGGTCGTGTCCGGCGGCGGCGAGCAGTTCGAACTCGTCGTCGGGGCTGCAGCGGCGCTCGGCGGCGAGTCGTTCGCGGTTATGGCCCTCGGGCAGCAGGTTCTCGAAATACATCGGCCAACGGCCGTCGGTGCGCACGAGACGCGCATCGTGGGGCGACGCGAGAATGGCTCGCGTGGCCGTCTCGTTGGCGCCGCGGTAGGCCAGGGAGAGCGCCGGCCGCTGGGCGTCGGCGATGTAGTCTTCATCGAACGACATGCGCAGGATGTCACCGTACTGCGACAGATAGCCGATGGGGCGGCGTGTTCCATCGGGCATGTGCAGGTACGCGCGCAGGTATTTGATGTTCATGAGCAGTGGCGTGATCCCATGGCTGGTTAGCCGGCAAGCGTCTCGACGATGGAGGGCGGGGCGGCGATGCCGCTGGGTTGCGCGAGGTATTTGCCGCCGGAGCGAAGAAAGGCTTCGACCTCCTGTCGCAGACCCGCCGGTACCAGCATCGGTTCGAGGCCGAGGGCGCGCGCGGCCTCAAGCACGGTCGACAGGCGCGGATCGAACGCGCCAGACTCCACTTTTTGTACGGTCATGCGTGACAACCCCGCCTGATCGGCGAGTTCCGCCTGCGTCAGGCCGGCTGCCTTGCGTGCCGCGATCAGCGGTGCAATGAAGCTCATCATGATGTGCTTTTGCATGGAAAAGATGCTTTATCTTAGCATTTTCTCAAGAGAATTTCCATGAAAGCTAATAATGATGATCTTTTATTGTTAAAAGATTGTTATTGTTATCATCAATCCTCGCGACCCGCATGCACCTTGCCACGCGTTGCCTTGACGCGGGCGCGACCTTGTTTGGCGTCTCGTCGGCGGACTTGACTGCCGAGCGTGGGCCGGGTCGGAACCCGCCGACGCGGCGCTACGGCTGCCGCATCGACCAGCGCCTGCAGACGCGCAAGGGCATCGGCCCGGTTGAGTTCCTGCGAGCGATGCTGCTGTGCCTTGATGACGATCACGCCGTCCTGAGTGATGCGCTGGTCGAGCCGGGAGAGCAAACGCGATTTGACATCGTCGGGCAAGGACGAACGCATCACGTCGAAGCGCAGATGGATGGCGCTGGAGACTTTATTGACGTTTTGGCCGCCGGCGCCCTGGGCGCGCATGGCAGTGAGTTCGACGTCTTCGGGAGCAATGAGAATGCGACGGTTCATGGGGCAAGGATACCGTTCTCACCGTCTCGCTCACAAGCGCGCCGAACGACGGCGCCGTGCCAAGGTGAGCGTGGGGTGAGCGTGGGGCGAGACTAGGGCAGCGCGCCGGAGGCGCCGATCAAACGGTGCCTTGACCGACGGGCTGGAGGTTTCGGCCGTGACCGCGCTTCGATGCCTCCGCGTCTGTATCCCCGCCGGTCGCCGCGTCGGCGCGCACCGAGAACCCGAACGTATTGAGACCGTTGGCGCTATGGGCCCAGACCGTGCCGCCATGCATGTCGGCAATCGCCTTGACGATGGCCAGCCCCAGGCCATGATTCTCGCGGCTGTTGGTGCGCGACGCCTCCGCCCGGTAGAAGCGGTCGAACAGGTGCCGCAGCACATCGGGCGAAATCGACGGGCCGGGATTCACGACATCGATGCACACGGTGCGGGCGTCATCGGCCTGGATACGCAGGTGAACACCAATGTTCGCGCCCGGGGCGCAATGCTCGATGGCGTTCATCACCAAGTTGGCCAACGCCCGACCGAACAGCGCCTTGTTCACTTGAGCGACGGCGCTCCCTTGCAAGCGGGCCGTGACCTGTGCCTCTTCCAGCAAAATCTCCAGAAACTCCAGGGTGTGCGCCGCCTCGCTCGCGAGCGACGCCGTGCTCAGCCCCGTGGCCCGTTCGCCCTGATCGGCACGCGAGAGGAACAGCATGTCGTTGATGATCGTGCGCATGCGCCCCAGCTCTTCCAGATTCGATTGCAGCAACGCTCGCAAATCCTCGACCGGTCGCTCTCGCGTGAGCGCCACTTCCGTCTGCCCGATCAGAATCGTCACTGGCGTACGCAGTTCATGCGCAACGTCGGCATTGAACGATTCCAGGCGTTCGTACGCGCTATCGAGTCGCGCCAGGGCGCCGTTGAAAGAATGTGCCAGATCGTCGAGTTCGACGGGCAATGAACGCGTGTCGAGCCGTTGCGAACGGTTGTCAGGGCGGATCTCGGACGCTTCGCGCGTCAGGCGTGTGAGCGGCGCCAGGCCCAGTCGTGTCGCGCAATAGCTGAGCAGCAGCACGCTCAGGCAGCCTAGCGCGGAGAGCACCGCGAGTCCCAGGCCGAAGGCGCGCAACGTGCGCTCGTTGCGCGAGTAGCTGGCGGCCACCTGCAGGGTGACGGCCGGACGCGTGCCATAGGGCGGCAGGATCTCGCGCGTGCTCAGCATGTCGTCGCCCCCGCCATCGGGGCGTAACCGAACGTAGCCGTTGGCCAGGCGTTTGACGAACATGCCGGTCAAGGGCTTGCCGAACGTGTAATTCGGGTCGTCGCTCGTCACCGCATAGGTCGTGGCACCGTCGCGCGGCGTCATGTCGCTGAGCTTTTCGCGCACGATCTGCCACTTCTGCGGCGTGGCGCCGTGATAGACGATGATGTGGGCGATCTGGGCCCGATCGTCGAGCGATTCGCGCAGATGCCGCTCCAACTGGATGCGCAGCATCAGGAAGAGGCCGGCCCCGACCATGGCGAACACCGACAGTGCCACGATCGCGAACATGGCGGCGAGGCGGCGGGAGATCGAATGGCTCACGATGACAATGACATGGCAACGACGCGCGGCACTCAGGCCTCGCGGACCTCCAGCACGTAGCCCATGCCACGCACGGTGTGCAGCAACTTGGACTGGAACGGCCCGTCGAGCTTGGCACGCAATCGCTTGATCGCGGTCTCGACCACGTTCGTGTGGCTGTCGAAATTGACGTCCCAGACGAGTTCGGTGATGGCCGTCTTCGACAGGATGTCGCCTTGCCGGCGCGCGAGCACCGACAGCAACTGGAATTCCTTGGCCGTCAGATCGAGCCGCTGGCCATCGCGCGTGGCGCGGCGACCGATCAGGTCGACGTAGAGGTCGCCGACCGAGACCAGCGTTGATTCCTGCACTCGCGTGCGACGGGCGAGGGCGTGCAGGCGCTCCACCAGCTCGATGAACGAGAAGGGCTTGGTCAGATAGTCGTCCGCACCTTCGCGAAGGCCGCGCACGCGGTCGTTTACGTGATCGCGGGCCGTGAGCATGATGACGGGCGTGGACTTGCGCTCGCGCAGCGCGCCGAGCACGGCAAAGCCGTCGCGCTTGGGCAGCATGACGTCGAGCACGATCACGTCGTAGTCGAATTCCAGCGCCAGATGCATGCCTTCCTCGCCATCGAGCGCGACATCGACCACCCAGCCTTGCTCGGTCAGCCCGGCGCGCAGGTAGTCCACGACCTTGTGTTCGTCTTCAACGATCAATACTTTCATCTCGCCACCTCATCTTTGCGCATTATACGAGTCGGCGCCGGGCTCCGACGGTTGCCAGCCGCCGCCCAGCGCCTTGACCAGCGCCACCGACAGGACCCATTGCTGAGCACGGATCTGAACATCCTGGCGCTCGCTCGCCAGGCGCCCCTGCTGCGCCGTGATCACACTCAGATAGGCCGTGAGCCCGCCCGAGTAGCGGTCGTTGGCCAGACTCAGGAGTCGTTGCGCGTCGACGACAGCCGCGTGCGATTCGCGCGCGGCGGCGTCGAGCACCGACAGGCCGGTCACGCCGTCCTGCACCTGCTGGAACGCGGAGAGCACGGTCTGTCGGTAATTCGCCTCGACGGCACGGTATCCCGCACTCGCAAAGTCCACATTTGCCTGACGCCGACCGCCGTCGAAGACCGCTTGCGTGGCGAGCGTGCCCAGCGTCCAGAGCAGACTCGGCGCCGAGAGCAGATTGGCGAATTCCGTGCTCTGCCAACCGATGCCTGGGTTGAGCGTGAGGCTGGGGAAGAACGCAGCCTTCGCCACGCCGATCTGGGCGTTTGCCGCCGCCATGGCGCGCTCGGCCGATGCCACGTCCGGGCGGCGCTGCAGAATGTCGCTTGGCACCCCGACCGGAATCACCGGCAGCGTGGCGGGCAGCGTCCCCGCCGGCACCGAAAACGCCGGGGCGGGCACGCCGACGAGCGCGGCGATCGCATGCTCGTATTGGTCGCGTTGCTGATGCAGCAGACGCGCTTGTACCCGCGTGGTGTCGAGTTCCGATTGTTGTTGAAGGACATCCAGACCCGACACGGCGCCAAGATCGTGCTGCGCGCTCACGTAGTCGAGCGCCTTGCGTTGCAGCGCGACGGATTCGTCGAGCACCTTGATTTCGTCGTCGGCGGCCCGTAGCTGGACGTAGGCGGTGGCCAGCTGTGTCGTGAGCACCAGACGCGCGTTGGCCAGATCGTCCCCCGCCTGTTCGGCGGAGGCGCGCGCCCCTTCGACCTGACGACGGAGGCGGCCGAACAGATCGGTGTCGTAGCTCACACCCAGACCCGCCTGCACATTGTTCTGAACAGTCGACATGCTGGTCGACGTATAGCTCGTGACCGGCCGGTTTGCCGAGACGCGCTGGCGCGCCAGACCGACCGACGCGTCGACTTCCGGCAGCCGTTGTGCCGAGGTGCCGGAGAGCGTCGCCTGGGCCTGGTCGTAATGCGCCACGGCGGCGGCGAGCGTCTGGTTCTGCGCGAGCGCCTGCACTTCGAGCGCCTCCAGCACCGGGTCGCGGAAAGCCTTCCACCAATCCGGCTGCAGCGCCGCGTGCGCCGGCTGGGCGAGCTGCCACCCGGTGTCCGTCTTCCAGTCGGGCGGCACCGCGACGTCAGGCCGACGATAATCGGGGCCGATCGCACACCCACCGAGCAATGTGGCGACGGCGAGCAGCGCGATGCCAGAGCGCGCGCCGCGCATTGGGGCGTTCACGACTGGCCCCCTGGCGCCTTGCCTTCGGGTTTGGCCGCCGGGGCGGTCTTGACCGCCAGCGCTTTGGCCTGCACCTGATCGCCGTCGTCGATCGAATCGCTCGGATTGACGATGACACGGTCGGTCGGGGAGACCCCGGCAGACAATTCCAGCGACTGTCCCAGATCGCGCGCGATCGCAATCTTGTGGAGATGCACGACACCCTGGTCGTCCACGACCGCCACGCGCGGCCCCTCGGCGCGGAACAGCAGGGCGTTGGCCGGCACGCTCAGATGGGCTTGCACGGCGCTTGGCAGCGCAAGCTGCACATAAGCGCCTGGGCGCAGCCTTCCGTCGGGATTGGGGAGGGCGGCGTCGATTTGCAGCGAGCGGGTCGCCACGTCGATGGCGCCGGACACATGCGTGATCTTGCCTTGAAAGTGCATGCCGGGCAGTTCGGCTTGCGTCACGACCACGGGCTGACCGACGCTCACGCTCTGTGCATAGGCCTGCGGCACCTGCACGGTGACGCGCAGCGGATCCGTCTGCGCCAGCGAGAATAGTGCGCGGCTGTTGCCGCTGCCCGCATCGATGAGATCGCCGATGTCGACGTTGCGCTGGGTGATCACGCCGTCGAACGGCGCGACGATTCGCTTGAAAGACTCGAGTTGCTGGAGCCGTTTGACATTGGCGTCGGCCGCCGCCAGGTTGGCGATACCCTGCGTGTACGTGCTCTGGCGCTCGTCGAGTTCCTGCTGCGAGACGGCGTCGCGCTGACGTAGTTGCTGCCAGCGCGCGAGCGAAGATTTCGCAAGTCCAAGGCTGGCATCGATCTGGTTGCGCTGGGCGATCGCCTGAGCGAGTTCCTGATCGATTTCGGGGGTATCGAGTTCGGCCAGCAACTGACCCTGCTTGACGCGGGCACCGATGTCCACGTATCGCCGCCGCAAATAACCGGTCGCTCGGGCATAGATGGGCGACTCGACCGCGCCGCGCAACGTGGCGGGCAACAGCGTTTCGCTTGCCGGCGTCGGTTGTGGCGTGACGACGCTGACATATTGCAAGGCGTTCTCGGCTGTGGCCTTGGCGACGTCGCGACGTTGCAGCGCATTGGAGATCGTCGTGCGTGCCGCACCGGCCGCGAGCAACACGGCCACAACGATCAACACGCGCCTGGCGCGCCGGAATTCGCCCTGTCGCGGGGGCAACTGCCGGCCGTCGGCGGAATTGTGTTCGGGAATGGCCAGTTCGGCGTGATGTTTTTCGGTCATGGGGGGCCCCCGTCAGGATGGGGTATTGGGTTCGGCACGGCGTGCCTTGCGTCGCGCGAGTCGCGTATGCACGCCGGCGAAGACCAGCGGCACGAAGAAGAGCGTCGAGACCGTGGCAAACAGCAGGCCGCCGATCACCGCGCGGCCCAACGGCGCGTTCTGCTCGGCACCTTCGCCGAGACCGAGGGCCATCGGCACCATGCCGATCATCATGGCGAGCGCCGTCATCAACACCGGACGGATTCGGCTCGCCCCGGCTTCGAGCGCCGCTTTGAGTGGCGCCATGCCCGCTTCCATGCGCTGGCGTGCGAAGGCCACCACGAGAATGCTGTTGGCCGTGGCCACGCCCATCGTCATGATGGCCCCCGTGAGCGCGGGCACCGAGAGCCGTGTGCCGGTCAGGAACAGCATCCAGACGATGCCCGCGAGGGCGGCGGGCAGGGCACTCACGATGATGAGCGGATCGACCCACGACTGGAAATTCACCACGATCAGTAAATAGACGAGCACGATGGCCATCGCCACGCCCAGGCCCAGCCCAAGGTACGAGCTTTGCATCGTGCTGACCTGGCCGCGTACCGTGATCTGGCTGCCGCGCGGCAAGTCCGTGCGCGCCTGGGCCACGAGCCGGTCGATATCGCGCGCGACGCTTCCCAGGTCCCGGCCTTCCACGCTCACGAAGATGTCGATCACCGGCCGGATGTTGTAGTGGCTGACCACCGCGAAGCGCTGCGTCGGCTCGACCGTGACGAAGTTGGCGAGCAGTTGCGGCTGGCCGTTGTTGGTCGTGCCCGCCACCGGCAGACGCAGCAAGTCGTCGAGGGAGCTGATACGGTACTGCGGCGATTGCACCGACAGGCTGTACTCCACGCCGTTCTGCGGATTGAACCAGAAGCCCGGCGACGTCTGCGAGCTGCCGGAGAGCGAGATCAGCACGTTCTGGGCGACGGCGTTGGCGTTCAGGTTCAGCTGCTGCAAGCGCGTGCGGTCCATGTTCAGGTGGATCGTCGGCGCGTTGATCCGTTGCTGGATATGCGTGTCGACGGTGCCGGGCACCTGTCGCACCTGCTTGAGGAGCTTCGTCGCGGCGTCGAAATTCGCCAGTTGTCGAGCGCCGCTGATCTGAATGTCGATGGCCGCGGGCAGCCCGAAGTTGAGAATCTGCGTGACGATGTCGGCCGGTTGAAAAAAGAACTCGACGCCGGGGAAGCGCTGCGGCAGCACCGCACGAAGCTTGTCGATATAGCCTGTGCTCGGGTGATGGTCGGGGGTGAGCGCGATCTGAATTTCGCCGTCGAGCGTGCCAATGGTGCCCGCGTTGCTGTACGAGAGATTGATACCGCTGTAGGGCAGGCCCAGGTTGTCGAGAATCGTTTCGAGTTCGTTGGCGGGCACGATCTCGCGCACGACCTTTTCGACTTCATCGGCCAGACGCGCCGTTTCCTCGATGCGCGTGCCGGTGGGCGCGCGCATGTGCAACCGGATGTTGCCCGCGTCCACGCTCGGGAAGAAATCCGCCCCCAACGCGAACACCAGCCCCATCGACAGCACGCAGAACGCCAGGAAACCCGTGGCGAATACGCGCCGGCGTACCAGCAGCATCGAGAGCACGGCGATGTAGGCGGCGCGCATGCGCTCGAAGGCGGCGTCGAAGCGCAGATAGACGCGCCGGAACGCCCCGGGCGCCGCGTTCGGATCGGCCGCGCGGGCGTGTCCCATGAGCAGCATCGCGAGCGTGGGCACCAGCGTGCGCGACAACAGGTATGAGGCCAGCATCGCAAACACGACCGCCTCGGCGAGCGGCACGAACAGGTAGCGAGCCACCCCCGTCAGGAAGAACATCGGTACGAACACGATACAGATGCATAGCGTCGAGACCAGGGCAGGCACGGCAATTTCGCCCGCACCGTGGAGAATCGCCTGGTGCAGCGGCGTGCCCATATGCAGATGGCGCTCGATGTTCTCGATGGTCACCGTCGCGTCGTCGACCAGGATCCCCACGGCCAGCGCCAATCCGCCCAGCGTCATGATGTTGATCGTTTGACCGAGCGCATGCAGCGCGAGCAGCGACGACAGAATCGAGAGCGGGATCGAGATGGCAATGATGCAGGTGCTGCGCCAGTTGCCGAGGAACAGCAGGATCATGGCGGCCGTGAGCGCGGCGGCGATCAGCGCTTCGCGAATCACCCCTTGCACCGCTGCCTTCACGAACACCGACTGATCGAACAGCGCGGAGATGTGCAGATCCGGCGGCAGCGCGGCGCGCGCTTCGGGCAGCAGGGCCTTGAGCGAGTCGACCACCGACAGCGTGGACGCATCGCCCGTCTTCATGACCGACATCAGCACGCCGCGCTGGCCGTTCTGGCGCACGATGTTCGTCTGCGGCGAGAAGCCGGTGCGCACGTGCGCGACTTCGCGCAGATAGGTCGTGGCGCCGTTTACCGTACGCACCGGGATGTTGTTCAGGCCCTCGACCGTGGCCGGCGACCCGTTCATGTCGACGCTGTACTCACGCGGGCCGATCTTCGTTGTGCCGGTCGGCAGGATCAGGTTCTGGGCGTTGACCGCAGCCACCACGTCCTGCGCCGTCAATCCCTTGGCGAGCAAGGCGCGCGTGTCGATGTCCACGGAGATCAGCCGCGTCTTGCCCCCATACGGATAGGGCACGGCGGCCCCCGGGATCGTCACCAACTGCGGCCGCAGGAAATTGAGCGCCGTGTCGTTGAGCGCGGGTTCCGACAGGCTGGGGCTCGACAAGCCGAGCTGCATTACCGGAATCGATGAGGCCGAGTAGCTGATGATGAGCGGCGGCGTGGCGCCCGGCGGCATCTGCTTGACCTGCGCCTGCTCGATCGCCACGACCTGGGCGATGGCCGTTTGGAGGTTCGCCGTCGGCTGGAGGAAGATCTTGATGATGCCGATGCCGGGCAGCGATTGCGACTCGATGTGCTCGATATTGTTGACGGTGGTCGTCAGTCCGCGTTCGTTGCCGGAGATGATCCGGTTGGCGACATCCTGTGCTGCCAGGCCGTTATAGGTCCAGATGACGCTGATGACGGGAATGTTGATCTCCGGCAGCACGTCGACCGGTGTGCGCATGAGCGCGAGCGGCGTAGCGAGCAGGATCAGGATGGCCATCACGATGAACGTGTAGGGCCGCTTGAGCGCAACGTTGACAATCCACATGGTTCAGACGCGCTCGGGCGCAGTCGCAGACTTACGGGGCAAGGGCCGTCCGGAGCGCGTGCGCCATGGCGCGGCACCGGTCCCGGAAGGAATGTCGCCATGGTAGGGGCGCACCCCCAACGCCAAAATGGCGCGAAAGTGGCGAAATTGACAGAAATCTCGGCACCGGCCGCACAGCCTTTTCCAACAAGGCGCTGTGCGTGGTCACGACGAGGGGCGTGGCATATTACGGTGTGTTGCGCTTTGAACGAGACGCGCAAAAAAAATGGCTGGGGGCAACGCGTCCCCCAGCCATTCCTGCCTCGGCGCGGCCGCGCTCAGTTGGCGGCCGGCGGTGTGTCGGTCGTCGGCTTCTCGATGATGACGCGACGGTTGTCGCGCGCGATGACCTTCATCGGCAGACCGAGCGTCTCGAGCACGGTGAACTTTTGCGGGTCGACCAGCGCAAGCGCCTTGGGCGCCGCCATCCAGACGTCGGCAAACTTGTTGAGCGTCGGGATCCAGCTATCCGGCGCTTGCGAGATGCCGAATTCGAGTTCGTCCTGCACCGCGACCATGATCATGGTGTGACGCAGGTAGAACGGCATCGTGTGGTCGAGCGTGCCGACGGAGTAGAACGGCGTGTCCGGTCCCAGGCGATCCATTTCCGCACGCACGGCCGGCACCAGATCGATCCCGGAGCTGCTGCGCCCGAAGGCTTCATGCCCGGAACCGCCGATCATCGCAAACGCCAGCCACGCGCCGGCAAAGGCGACGAGCGCCTGCTTCGTGCTGCGCGTGCTCAGCCAGCGCGCGATGGCGAGGCCGATCAGTCCGGCGACGCTGGCGGCGTAAAGGTAGTACGAGAAGGTGCGGTAGGCTTCGACCGGGTTGCGACTATCGGAGTGATGGGAGAGAAAGACCAGGCACGTCACGATCGTCGCCACGAACAGCACGGCGGACACGACGAGGTGCTTGCGCAGCGACTCGCGCGAGATGCCCGCGAGCCCCAGCCCGATCAGCAGTGCCAGGGCCGGCGCGACCGGCAGCACGTACGACAGCAGTTTCGAGTGCGACACCGAGAAGAAGCAGAAGATGAACACGGCCCAGACCGTGAGCATCAGTACCGGACGGAACCCATTGGCCTGACGCGGTGCAGCGCGCGACGCCGACACGACGCGCGGAATCATCGACAGCCATGGCAGGAAGCCGATGATCAGCACCGGCACGAAGTACCACAGCGCGCCGGGACGATGGTGATCGGGCTTCAGGAAGCGGTTGAAGTGCTCGTTGATGAAGAAGAATTCGAAGAACGACGGGTTGCGCGCCATGACCGCGGCGAACCACGGCACGGTGACGGCGAGCATCACGATCAGGCCGCTCGCAAGGTGCAGACGCTTCCACAGGGCCCAGTCGCGTGAAATCAGCGTGTAGATGATGAGGACCGCACCGGGCAACACCACGCCGATCAGCCCCTTGCTCAGGATCGACAGGCCCATCGCCGCCCAGCACAGCCACATCCAGTTGCGGACCTGCGTGTCGGTGAGCCCGGGGCGTTGCGCCAGCAGCAGCGCGCACAGCGCCAGCCCCATCATGAACGACACGCCCATATCGAGCACGTTGAAGTGGCCGAGCAGGCTCCACAGCGGGGCACTCGCCAGTGCCAGCGCGGCAAAGAAGCCCGCGCGCGCGCCGAACACCCGACGGCCGGTATAACCGACGAGCAGCACGCCGCCGAAACCGGTCAATGCGGTCCACAGACGCGCCTGCCAGTCGCCCAGTCCGAAGATCATGAACGTCAGCGCGTTCATCCAGGTCTGGAGCGGCGGTTTCTCGAAGTATAGATAGCCGTTGTAGCGCGGGGTGACCCAATCGCCGGTCGCCAGCATTTCGCGCGCCATCTCGGCGTAGCGGCCTTCGTCGCTAGGCACCAGATGGCGCAGGTTCAATACGCCGAACCAGACCAGCGCGAATGTGGCCAGCAGCCAGAGCAGGGCGGCGGGAGAGATCGGCCAGGGTTCCAGCCCGGCGTCACGTTGAGGGCGTATGGACATGAATGGGAGGTTTCCGGTCTTGTTGAATGAGGTAAGTGTCGTGAATAAGGCGCATGACGTTCAGGCGCCGGTGTTGTCGGCGGCATCGGGGTTAGGCAGCGTCACACGCACATGCAAGCCGCGCGGCGGAGTCGGACGGGCATCCGCCAGCGTCACCCGACCGCCGAGGCGGTCGACGATCGCGCGCACGATGGCGAGGCCCAGGCCCGTGCCTTCGCCGCCGTGATCGCGGGCCTCGCGTTGGTCGCTCGCGCGGTAGAACGCATCGAATACGCGCTCGCGCTTGTCGGCGTCGATGCCTGGCCCCGAGTCGATCACGTCGATGACCACCTCGGCCGCCGTGGCCGACAGGCGCACGCCGACACTGCCGCCCGCCGGCGTATAGCGCACGGCATTGCCGACAAGATTGCTCAGCAGCGTGACAATATCGCGTTTCGATCCCGTCACGCGCAGCGTGGGGCGGCCGGGCGTGGCCTGCGACGTATCGACCAGGTCGAGCACGATCTGCTTGCGGTCCGCCAGCACGAACACGTCTTCGAGCGCTTCGTGCACGGCGGGCAGCAGCGTGAGCGGCGTGGCGGCGACCGTCGGGGCGCTCTGGGCGCGCGCGAGGGTCAGCAATTGTTCGAGCAGCGCGCGTGTGCGGCGCAGCCCGCTCTTGAGCTTGGTCAGGCGATTGCGCGTCTCGGTATCGAGGGGCACCGGGTCGAGTGCCCGGTCGAGGTTCTCGGACTGAATCACCAAAGCGGTCACCGGCGAGCGCAATTCGTGCGCGGCGTCGGCCACAAACCGGCGCTGCTCGTCGAGCGCCTTGGCGAGTCGCGCCAGCAGACGATTGATCGACACGATGAACGGCTCGATTTCCGTGGGCGCGTCTTGCGCGTCGAGGCCGCGCAGATCGGTATCGCGCCGGGTGTCGACATCGTCGGCCAAGCGCTGCACCGGTCGCCACGCGCGGCGCACCGTCACGACGATGGCGCCGATGAGCAACGGCACGAACCCCACGAAGGGCAGCGCGGTGCGCAGGCCGCTGTTACGCGCAATCTCGTTGCGTCCTTCCGTTGGCTGGGCGACAACGATACGCAGCTCCGGCTCGATAGTGCGCACGAAGGCGCGCCAGGTGTGGTCGCCCGTATTGACCGTGTGAAAGCCGTCGGCCAGCGTGACCGGGAAGCTGCCGCCGAGCCGCTGTACCGTGAGACGGTAGTCGTGATCCTCGACCGGCAGGCCATGCATGGCGCTGTCGGCCTCGGCGAGATTGCGGGTGTCGACGAGCGCGGCGAGTTGCAGCAGTTGATCGTCCTGGAAACGGTAGGCCTCGCGAAAGGCCGCCGCGTAGGAGACGAAGCCCGCGACGATGGCCAGTCCCAGCGCACAGGCCGAGAGCGTGACCACCAGTCGTGACTGCAGCGAACGCATCATGATCATGGCTTGGGCACCAGCCAGCCCGCACCACGGATGTTGCGGATGACGTCCGCCCCGAGCTTCTTGCGAATGGAATGGATCAGGAAGTCGATCATGTTGCTTTCGATCTCTTCGCCCCACCCGTAGAGGCGGTGCTCCAGCGCGTCGCGCGAGAGGATCGTGCCCGGGCGCAGCATCAGCGCGTGCAGCAGGGCGTATTCGCGTGCCGAGAGCACACACTGGTTCTCGCCGTAACTGGCCTGGTGGGTGGCGGGGTCGAGGACCAGCGCGCCGTTCGTGAGCACCGGTGCGGCAACGCCCGCCTGCCGGCGGATCACGGCGCGCATGCGCGCAAGCAACTCGCCCACTTCGAACGGCTTCACGACGAAGTCGTCGGCGCCCAGATCAAGCCCGTGGATGATGTCGTCGGCACCGTCGCGGGCCGTCACCACGATGATGGGCGTGCGTCCTCCCGCCGCGCGGTGCGCCCGCAGCACCTCCCAGCCGTCTCGCCCGGGCAGGCCGAGGTCGAGCAGCATGAGGTCGTAGCTGTGCGCGGCCAGCGCCGCCAGGGCGGCGTCGCCGTCACGACACCAGTCGGCCGCATAAGAGGCGTCCTTGAGCGCCTGCATCATGGCCTCACCGATCATGGTGTCGTCTTCTACGAGCAATATCCGCATGGTTTTCCGAACGCTTCCCGACGTCGCCACGCAGACGAACGCCTGATACCCCGCTCGTCACGCAGGACGGCACGGGCGCACGATAGCGCGCGAGAATTAGGAGAAACTTAGTCCGCGACGAGGTGCGTCCGCGCGACTATGCCATGCAAACCAATAGCTAATCAATGACTTAGCAAGGTTTTTTCACGTAACCTCGCCATGACGGGACCGCATCGGCTTAGTCGTGCGGCATCGCTGAGGCCGGTTGGCGTCGTTTCACAGCGGATCGGGAGACAAATACGGCGACCCAACGCCAGCGGGCCGGCTAGTGCCGGCCCATGCGTTTGAAATGATTGTCTGGCGCCAGACCGGACCCTCTCGAACCCTTTCGCCGGGAGGCCGCTTACTGCGCGCGCAGCGTCTTTGCGGCCGCCACCATGTTTTGCAGTGCCGGAATCACTTCCGCCCACTGGCGCGTCTTCAGGCCGCAGTCCGGGTTGACCCACAGACGCGAAGCCGGAATGCGCTCGGCCGCCTTGCGCATGAGCGACACGATGTGCGCCTGCGTCGGGATATTCGGCGAGTGGATGTCGTAGACGCCCGGTCCGATTTCGTTCGGGTATTGGAACGAATCGAAGGCATCCAGCAGTTCCATGTCGGAGCGCGATGTCTCGATGGTGATGACATCGGCGTCCATGTCGGCGATGGAGGCGATGATGTCGTTGAACTCCGAATAGCACATATGCGTGTGGATCTGGGTGTCGTCCTGCACGCCGTTCGCGGTGATGCGGAACGACTCGACGGCCCAGTCCAGATACGTTTGCCATTGCGCACGGCGCAGCGGCAGGCCTTCGCGCAGGGCTGCCTCGTCGATCTGGATCACGCGCACGCCCGCTCGCTCCAGATCCAGCACTTCCTCGCGAATCGCCAGCGCCAGTTGGTAGCACGACACCGAGCGGGGCTGATCGTCGCGCACGAAAGACCAGTTCAGGATCGTGACCGGCCCGGTCAGCATGCCCTTCATCGGTTTGCGGGTCAGCGATTGCGCGTACCGGATCCACTCGACGGTCATGGCCTTCGGGCGGCGGATATCCCCGAACATGATGGGCGGCTTCACGCAACGCGACCCGTATGACTGCACCCAGCCGAACTGACTGAAGGCGTAGCCGTCAAGCTGCTCGCCGAAATACTCGACCATGTCGTTACGCTCCGCTTCCCCGTGCACGAGCACGTCGAGACCGAGGGCCTCCTGTTCGCGCACGCTGCGGGCGATTTCGGCCTGCATCGCGGCGACATAACCGGACTGATCCAGTTCGCCGGCCTTGAACTGGCGGCGCGCAGCACGGATTTCGGACGTTTGCGGGAACGAGCCGATCGTCGTGGTCGGATAACTCGGCAGGTTCAGCGCGGCGGCTTGCTTCTCGGCGCGCACGGCGTACGGGTGCTGACGACGGCCCAGCGACGCTTCGATCTTTGCCACCGCAGCCTTGACGGCCGGATTGTGGACGCGCGGCGAGGCGCGACGGCTGGCGATGGCGGCGGCATTGGCGGCGAGCTCGGCGCGCAAGGCGTCGCGGCCTTCGTTGATGGCGCGCGCCACGACCGTCACTTCGGCGAGCTTCTGCTTGGCGAACGCCAGCCATGATCGGATTTCGGCATCGAGGTTCTGCTCGCTGTCCAAATCCACCGGCACATGCAGTAGCGAGCACGACGGTGCGACCCACAGGCGATCGCCTAATGCCTGGGCGACCGGCTCCAGCCAGTCGAGCACGGCGGTCAGGTCGGTCTTCCAGATGTTGCGGCCGTTGACCACACCAAGCGACACGACTGCATCCGAGGGCAGGGCGTCGATGACCTTGGCGACTTCGCTTTGGGCATTCACGGCATCCAGATGCAGGCCGTCGACGGGCAATCCGCAGGCCAGCGGCAGGCCAGCGGCAGGTTCTCCTGCAGTTCGCCGAAGTACGTGGCGAGCAGGCGCTTGACCGGGGCGGCGGCGAGCGCGGCGTAAGCTGCCTCGAAGGCGTACTGCCATTCGGTGCCGAGTTCGGTCACGAGGATCGGCTCGTCGATCTGCACCCATTCGACGCCCTGCGCGGCGAGCGTCTCGAGCAGCTTCACGTAGACCGGCAGCAGGCGCGGCAGCAGGGCGAGCTTGTCGCTGTCGTCCTTGGCTTTGCCGAGCCACAGGTAGGTGACCGGGCCGATGATGACGGGCTTGACCTTCACGCCGGCAGCACGGGCTTGCGCGAGTTGTCCGACCAGACGTGAGGCGTCGAGCGCGAATGTCGTGGCGGCGGAGAATTCGGGGACGATGTAGTGATAGTTCGTGTCGAACCACTTGGTCATTTCCCCTGCGGCGACGCCGCCGCAGCAGGCGTCGTGCGCTTCGGCACCATGGGCCGACCGGCCGCGGGCGACGCGGAAGTAGTTGTCCAGCGCATCGCCGTGGAAGCCTTGCACGCGTTCCGGCAGATTGCCCAGCGTGAAACTCATGTCGAGGACGTGGTCGTAGAACGAGAAATCGCCGACGGGCGCCAGATCCAGGGCGGCTTGATCCTGCCAGTGACGCAGGCGCAACGATGCGCCGAGCGCTGTCAGCTCGTCGCGCGACGATTGCCCTTTCCAATACGCTTCCTGACCGAACTTCAGTTCACGCTTCGCGCCAATGCGCGGAAATCCCAGATTGTGTGTCTTTGCCATGGTCTCTTATGACGCTTGTCGCCGGATGAATGAAATCGTGACGACGATCATAGAGGTTCCGATACATGAATGAAAATGGTCTTATTTTGGATTAACGTTAATTATTTTCATGTTCGGGATTCGGCTGACACAGAGCGCGCGCCGGACGCCTTGCAACCCTTCGAGGAGAGCGAGTGTCGTTGAACGAGGGACATGGCCACCCAGCACGCCGACGCTCGGGAGGGGCGTCTGGGGGAACATGCAGGCCGAAGTCGTGGAGGGCTGAGACGTCGGCCGATGGCGAACCGGGCGGATTCGATGGTACGCTCGCGCGGAGCCTGTCCGTCCCTTGACTTCGCCAACGTCATGAAGAAACGTGAATTCCTCGCCGGTGCCGCAGCACTCGGCGCATCGGTACCCGTGTTCGCCAAGGCGCCCGTTCCGCCAGGATCGTCCGCGACCACGCCGCTCGTCACGATCAGTGGTGCTATCGGGCATCACAACCGTGGGCCTGTCGATCCCGCGCTGGATCAACTTTTTCACAAGCAACTGGTGAAATTCGACGCCGCGTATGCGCTCGACTTCGGCATGCTGACGCGCCTGCCCGCGCAGACCATCCGTCCGACGCTGGAATACGATGCCAGGCCCCACAAGCTGCGAGGCCCACGTCTGTCCGATGTTCTTGAGCAGGCCGGCGCCCCCGCCAATCCACAGACGCAGGTGCTGTTGCGCGCCATCGACGGGTATATCGTCGCGACCACGCTGGCGCAATTGCGCGAGTATCGCTTCCTGCTTGCCACGCATCTGGACGACAAGCCGCTGGCACTCGGTGGTCTGGGGCCACTGTGGGCCGTCTACGATCCGGCCGCAATCCCTTTGCTGGCGGGCAAACCGCTTAAGGAACAGTTCGCGCTTTGCCCGTGGGGCATTTATCACATCCAGGTCAACGCCATCACCTGAACCGGCCGCGCGATATCGCGTCGGGTCACGACGTATCGGTTCTCGGGATGGCGCGGGTCAGGAAGCGTCGGCGCTGAAGGCCGGGCGACGCAGGGTGAGACGCTTGGCGATGCGTCCGAACGCGCGCAGTTGTTGCGCCATCACGCCCATCCCATACCGGCGCGAACGGCCTTCGGGGGCGGGGAGTTGGTCGCGAATGCCGGTCGGCTCCACGGCGCGTTCCCAGGAGGCGGTACGGAATACCACGTCCCACCAGGGAACCAGCACGCCGAAGTTGCAGCCGTACCGAGTGCCTTCGTGCCCGTAGCCGATGGCGTGATGACGACGGTGAAACGTCGGGCTCACGATCAGACGTTCGAGCACCGGGCCGTACGGTAGCCGTGCATTCACGTGCTGAACACTCTGCAAGAAATTCCCCACAGCCACGAGCACGACGTATTGCGCGGGTTGCACGCCGATGAACAGCGCAATCGACGCAAAGAAGGCGGCTTGCAGCATGTTGTCGAGGAAGTGGTTGCGGTCGTCCGTCCACATCGACATCTGTTGCTGGCTGTGGTGCACCGCGTGCAGTTCCCACCAGACGCCGAAGCGATGCTGCCAGCGGTGGTACCAGTAGCCCGCGAAGTCGAGCACGATCAGGTAGAGCAGGAACGTCACGAGCGGTTGATCCGTCACGCCCGGGTACAAGCCGTCCAACTGGACGTTCGGCAGCCCGTGGATCACCATCTGGCTCTGCAGCGCGTTAAAGACCGGTTGCAGCACCATGAAGAAGAGCAGATTGAGAATGCCGAGCTTGGCGATCCACGTGTAGATCACGTCGGCGCGCACCTGGCGGCGATCCTGCCACTGCTCGACCGGACGCAACGCCTCGAGCGGACGCAGCAGGGCATACGTTACGCCGATCTGGAAGACTCCGACGAGCACCCAATACAAGGCGTCATAGATATCGTCGGCGTAGCCCATCAGGTTGAAGTGGAACAGCAGCGGCTGCACCCCATCGACGTAGACGAGCGTCTGCGCAGCGGCGATGCCGCTGTCTACGAAGTTGATGGCTTCCTGAATCATCTGGGGTCTCGTCAGTCCGGATTCGGCGAAAGTACGGGCGCGCGATCAGCAAAGAAAATACCATGCGGCGATCGATTGACGGCAATTCGGTCGATGAGTTTGCGCGTCGTCAAGTCGATCACCCCCACATGACGCGCAAACCGGAATGTCACCCAAAGATAACGCTTGTCGGCGGACAATTCCATATCGTCCGGCCCTGGCATCAGGCCGGTGATATCGCCCACCTTGGTCAGCGACTCGTAATCGAGAATGCTGATCGTGCTCTCGACACGGTTGCTCACGGCGATGTGACGGCCATCGGCGAGCGAGCGGAAGTTGTGGGCGCCGCGTCCCGTCGGAATGCGTTTGACGATCTTCTGCGTGCGCCAGTCGACCACGGCCACATCGTCTTCCCCCGTCATGCCGACGAGCAGGTACTTGTCGCCCGGTGTCATCCAGAGCCCCGCAGGCGTCTTGCCAAGCGCCATGCGCCACTTCACCGTTTGCGTCGCAAGGTCGATGGCGGCCAGCTCGCCCGTGTCCTGCACCGTCACGAACACGGTCTTGCTGTCCGATGTGAAGGTCATATGGCTGGGTGTCTTGGCCAGCGGAATGCGCTTGGCGATCGAGAAGTTCTGGCCGTCATAGTGGTACACGTCGAGACGGTCAAGGCGCAGTGCCGTCGTGACGAACCATTTGCGGTCAGGCGAGAACGCGAGCTGATACGGGTCTTCGATGTCCGCGATCTGACGTTGCAGCTTGCCGGTGTTCGGATCGAGGAACATCAGGCTGTTCGAGACCGAATTCGCGACGATCAACGAACGCTTGTCGGGGGTGATCATCAGGTGATGCGGCTCCTTGCCCGTCGGCATGGTGCCGACGACTTTGTGCGACGCCTGATCGATGAGGGAAAGCTGGGCTGCGCCGGAATCGAGCACGATGACGGTGCCGGCATGCGCGGGCGAGAGCGGGAGCATCGCGGCGACCACGACCGAAAGCGTCGCCAGGGTGTGGGCACGGCCGCTCAGCCGGGAAAACTTGAAAGAGAACGCCATGAGAGCCTGAGGTGGGGCATAGGACAGTAACGCAGGGCCGGTAAGCCATGCGTCGATTCCTTCGTTAAACGCGCCACGTGCCCGGCGCGTTGACAGAAAAATGGGACGAGACGGGACGAAACACGGCAAGACGGGATATCGGCGGACGAAGTGGGGAGACAGGGTGCGACATTGGCCGAAACGTGGCGCGAAGCGGCGGGATGCCGCAGTCCGATAAAACTTATCCGCTCCCCAAGCGCGTAGGCTCACGCCGCGTCTTGTCAGGCGGAAGGCGCATCGGCGGGTGCCACGCCATCCCATTTTTCCAGCAGGGCCAGCGCCTCGCGCGTCCAGTCGAGCCAGCCTTGCTCATACCGCACGCCAAGTAACAGAATGTGCCGTTGCAGTGTGGCGGCGCGCGTTAGCGCCTCGTCCGGGGGAAAGTCGCGCGCTTCGATGGCCTGGTAGGCAGCGAGCTTTTGGGCGTGGAGTGCCGCGCGCCGCTGCAATTCCGGCTGCAGGCCGAGCGGCCCGATGGCGGCATCGGCACGCAGTCGCACCATCAGATCGTCGCGCAGATCGGCGGGGGCCGTGGGGGTGGCGGCCCAGTTGAGCAATTCATCGCGCCCGGCGTCGAGCACGCGGTAGACGCGCTTGCGCGTGCGCCCGCCATCCGGCGCAGCCATCGAATCGATCCAGCCGGACGCCTCCATACGCGCCAGTTCGCGGTAGATTTGTTGATGGCTGGCATGCCAGAAAAAGCCGATCGACTTGTCGAAACGGCGAGCAAGGTCGTATCCGGAGGACGATTTCTCCAGCAACGAGGTCATCAGGGCGTGGGCAAGCGGCATGTCCGGCAGTGTAGGGACTCTATTTAGACTATGCAACCAGTTGCATAGTGGGCAACGCCCCCTTAAAATCGCCCTCGAACTATGCAACCGGTTGCATAAACCAAAGACGCGCGAACGACGCGTCATGTGCTTGCCGGGTAGTCCCTGCCAAAACCTGCGGCCCGCGCCGAATGACAAGTGAGACAACGATGAGCGGCTATCCCCACCTGATGCAACCCCTGGATCTGGGCTTTACGACGTTGCGCAACCGTGTGCTGATGGGCTCGATGCATGTCGGGCTCGAAGAGGCGCGCAATGGCTTTGCCCGCATGGCCGAGTTTTACGCGGAACGGGCGCGTGGCGGCGTGGCGTTGATGGTGACGGGGGGCATCGCGCCGAACGACGCCGGTCGGCCCTATGCGGGCGGCGCCAAGCTCAGCACCGGGGAAGAGGCCGAGAAGCACCGTGTCGTAACGCAGGCCGTGCATGCCGCCGGGGGCAAGATCGCTTTGCAGATTCTTCATTTCGGGCGCTATGCGTACCATCCCGATCTGGTCGCGCCCAGCGCATTGCAGGCGCCTATCACGCCCGCCAAGCCGCGCGAACTGACGAGCGACGAGGTCGAGGCGACCATCGGCGACTTCGTCAACTGCGCCGCGCTCGCGCAGCAGGCCGGATACGACGGGGTCGAGATCATGGGGTCCGAGGGGTACCTCATCAACGAATTCATTGCGGCCCGCACCAACCATCGCACCGACGCCTGGGGCGGCAGCTATGAGAACCGGATCCGCTTCCCCGTCGAGATCGTGCGCCGCGTGCGCGAGCGCGTGGGGCGCGAGTTCATCATCATCTACCGCCTCTCGATGCTCGACCTGGTCGAAGGCGGGTCCACCTTCGAGGAAGTGGCGCAACTGGCCCGCGCGGTCGAGGCGGCCGGGGCGACGCTGATCAATACGGGGATCGGCTGGCACGAAGCCCGCATCCCGACGATTGCCACGAGCGTGCCGCGCGCCGCATTCGCATGGGTCACCGGCAAGCTCAAGGGGCACGTCGGCATTCCGCTCGTCACGACCAACCGCATCAACATGCCGGACGTGGCCGAACGCATTCTTGCCGACGGCGAAGCGGACATGGTGTCGATGGCGCGCCCGCTGCTGGCTGATCCCGAGTTCGTGAACAAGGCGGCGGCCGGCCGCGCCGAGACGATCAACACGTGCATCGGCTGCAATCAGGCGTGTCTCGATCACACGTTCAGCGGCAAGATCACCTCATGCCTGGTCAATCCGCGCGCGTGCCATGAGACGGAACTGCGCATCGAGACGGCCGGGCGCACGCGTCGTGTGGCCGTCGTCGGCGCGGGCCCCGCAGGTCTGGCGGCGGCAACCGTCGCGGCGCGGCGGGGACACGACGTCACGCTCATCGAAGCCGATGCCGAGATCGGCGGGCAATTCAACATGGCCAAGCGGATTCCCGGCAAGGAGGAGTTTTTCGAGACCCTGCGCTACTTCCGTCATGAACTGGATGCCGCGGGCGTCAACGTGCAATTGCACACGCGTGCGACGGTGGCGTCGCTGGTCGACGGCGGGTACGACGACATCGTGCTGGCCACCGGGGTCGTGCCGCGTCGGCCTGCTATCGAGGGACTGGATCACCCCAAGGTGCTCAGTTACATCGATGTGCTGCGTGGCGGGGCATCGGTCGGCAAGACCGTCGCCGTGATCGGGGCAGGTGGCATCGGCTTCGACGTGGCCGAGTTCCTCACGCAAGCCGGAGAGAGTGCCACGCTCGTGCCGGCGAAGTTCTACGCGGAGTGGGGCATCGACCCGGCCTACGCGCATGCCGGCGGCCTGCGCTCGCCAGTGCCGCAGACGTCGCCTCGCAAGGTCTACCTGATGCAGCGCAAGACCTCGAAGGTGGGCGACGGACTGGGCAAGACCACGGGATGGATTCACCGCACCGCGCTCAAGCATCGCGGCGTGGAAATGATCCCCGGGGTGACCTATCGCCGGATCGACGACGAAGGTTTGCACGTCACCATCGACGACACGCCGCACGTTCTGCCCGTCGATAACGTAGTGCTGTGCACCGGACAGGAGCCGTTGCGCGAGCTCGCCGAGGGCCTTCGGGCGGCGGGTGCACGCGTGCATGTCATTGGTGGGGCCGATGTGGCGGCCGAACTCGACGCCAAGCGCGCGATCCAGCAGGGCACCGAGGTGGCGATCGACCTGTGACGGTGCCGGGCGAGCGCGGGCGGCGCCAGATCGTTGTGCGACAATGGCGCCTCGTCGATTTCGGCTGCTCGTTTATCGTCCGCCGGCGTTGTCGCAATGCCAAAGCGTGGGCGCCAAGTGCCGGGCGTCACGTGTCCGAGGCACGCTGTGGATTGTCGCCGTCACGGCGGTGTCCGACGCGGCCCGCGTGGGAGCCTGAACCGTGTGGCCGACGGTGTCATCGTCCATGAAGCGCACGTTTCTCTCTACCGTCTCGCTCACCGGCCGCCTGCGGTGGCTGAATCTCGCTGTCGTCTGCGTTGTCGTCGTCCTTTGCAGTAGTTTGCTCGCCTGGACTTGGGGAACGTACCAGCGCGCGAGCGACGCGTCCCTTGCGCTTGAGGCCTTGCGTGCCACGCTGCTCGCGATGGAGAAGGCGTCGGCGGAGCGCGGGCCGGCCAATGCCGTGCTGGGCGCCGATCTCCCGCTTCCCGACGCATCGGTCGTTGCGCTGCGCAATGCCCGCGAGGCCACCAACGCGCGTCTTCAGGAACTGCTGTCTGCGCTCTCGGCCGATCGGTGCGACGCCTGCGGCAGCAGCTTGCGGATCGTCGAGCGCGCGCGCCTGGATCTCGCGGCGGCCAGCGCGAACGTCGACCTGTTGGTGCAACGTCCACGCGACATGCGCGGCGACGCGGCCGTGCGCGATGCCGTCGATCGCATGATCCGTGTCATCCCCGAGTTCACCTCTGTGGCATCGTCGCGCATCGACGTGATTTCGCGAGGCGCGCCCGACGCGCTTCACTACGTCGTCCTGGCGCGACTGGCGGCGGATCTGCGCGAGTTTGCCGGACAACTCGGCTCACGCTTCACCGCGGCGCTCACCACCGGGAAGCCGCTCGCCGAGGTCGATCAGCGCGCGATTGAACGCACGCTCGGGCGCGTCGAGCAATTGCACGACATGATCGCCGCGCGCATGATCGATCCCCCTGAACTCAGCCCCGAGACGCTCGACGCCCTGAACACCCAGTACTTTGGCGCGGGGCTGCATTATGTGGCGACGGTACGCACGCTAGCCAGTCAGCCCCAACCGGTCGCGCCAACGACGGCCGAGTTTGCGCGCCAGTACGTGCCGACGATGCGCGCGATCACCGACTTCCGCGACAACATGCTGACGCTGGCCCAGCGCAAGGTCGACGCCCGCGCCGCGCTCGCGCTCAAGTGGCTGATCGTCACGGCGATCGCTGCGATTACGCTGGTGCTCGGGATGATCGTTGCGTTGCGGAATTTCCGGCGCAGTGTGGTGCAACCGTTCGAGGCGGCAACGCGTTTCGTCGAGGCGCTGGCGCAGGACAATCTCGATGAGGCGGTGCCGGTTGACGACATGCCGACGCAACGTCCGCAGGTGCGGGCCGTGTTCGATGCGCTGCGCGTACTCAGGCTCAACGCCCTTGAATTAAGGCAATTGCGGCGCGATCGCATCCGGTTGCAGAGTGAGCTGGAAATGAGCGGGGACACGGACCCGCTGACGCAACTGATGAACTGGCGGGCGTTCGAGCGGCAGGCCCAGGCGCTGTGTGCGATGCCGTCGCCGGGGTTGGTGGCGTTGATCAAGCTGGATATCGACAACTTCACGCAGATCAACGCGACCTGGGGACACGGGGTCGGCGACGATGTGTTGCGCCGTGTCGGCGCGGTGTGTCTCAACACGTGTCAGCCGGGGGATGTGGTGGCGCGGCTGGGTGCGGACGCGTTCGCGATCGTGGCCCGTGTGCTTGCCCCATCTCGCGCGCAGCAATTCGCGGAACTGATGTGCGGGCGTATCGAAGCCACCGCATTGACGTTGCCGAACGGCGAAGTCGTGCCGCTGACAGCGAGCGTCGGCATCGCCATCGGCGATCCGGCGACGTTGGGCCCGACGCCGGTGTCCAGCGGCGGGCCGGCCAATGTGTCGGCACTCTTGAGTCAGGCAGAGCGCCAGCTCGACGCCGCGCGCCGCGCCCGGCGGCGAGCCATCGAGTAGGGCGCGTCGCATCGCGTCAAGGCAAGGTCCGCGGGCCACCGCGCGCAAACGCGCAAGGGCCCATCAACGCCCATGCGCCACAACGAAGTGCCGCACATCGATGCGCTGTTCAGCGAACGCCGCCTCGCAATATTGGAGATACAGCCGCCACGACCGGATGAACGTGTCGTCGAAGCCTTGCGCACGCACCGCGTCGATCTGCGCTTCGAAGGCGGCACGCCAGTGCTGCAACGTTCTGGCGTAATCGAGACCGAAGCGTAGTGTCTCGACGGCGGTCATCCCGCATGCCTCCGACGCGCCGACAAATCGCTCCGCACTTGGCAGCATGCCGCCTGGAAAGATGAACTCGCGGATGAAGTCGCTCGACGAGCGATAGGCGTCGAAGGCGCTGTCGTCGATGGTGATCGATTGAATGAGCGCACGGCCTCCGGGGCGCAAGCGCGACTTGAGCATGCTGAAGTACGCCGGCCAAAACGCTTCGCCCACGGCTTCGAACATCTCGATCGAAACGATGGCGGCGAACTGGCCTTGCACGTCACGGTAATCCGTGAGCGAGACGTCCGCCAGGTGGCTCAGTCCCTCGGCGTCGATGCGGGCTTTGGCGAGCGTCAGTTGCGCTGGCGAGAGGGTGATGCCATGCACTGCGATGCCTTGCCGGGCCGCGTGCAGCGCAAATCCGCCCCATCCGCATCCCACTTCCAGCACCCGCTCGCCCGGACGCAGCGCCAGCGTATCGATGATCCGCTGATACTTGGCGGCCTGGGCGTCGACAAGCGAACGGTGGGGGTCGCCCTCGAACCAGGCGCTGGAATAGGTCCACGTGGCGTCGAGCCACAGTTCGTAGAAGCGATTGCCGAGATCGTAATGCGCGTGAATGTTGCGACGGCTGCCCGACTTGGTGTTGCCGCGCAGGCGATGGCGCAGGTGATACCAGATTCGTGCGATCCGCGAGCCCGTGACGGTGTTGGAGATCGACGCGAGGTTGCGTATCGCGAGCCGGAGCAGCGCCACCATATCGGGCGAGTCGACCCAGCCGGCGCGATAGGCGTCTGCAAAGCCGATGTCCCCGGCGTGCATGATGCGGCGGCAGGCACGCCAGTCGCGCAGGTGAAGCGTTGCGCCTGGCGAACTGTGGGGATCTCCGAACACATGCAGGGTGCCGTCGGGACAGATCAGCGTAAGGTGTCCGGCGTGAATCCGGCGCAGCAATGCGATAAACAGGCGCGCGGAAATCGGTGCGATCGGACGCACGGAAAGCAGGCGGAGCGGAATCATGGACGAATCTCCCGGTCGGCGGAAGCGGCGCGCTCCGGCGCCGTTGCACGTAGCGTTGGCGGCGTCTTGCCGAAGAACGGCACGCGCTTGAGCCAGAGCCTCAGCGCTTGCCAGTGAATTCTGATGACGACGTTCAGCGCATTGGAGGGCTGCGAAAGCACGGCGAACAGAACGCGCCGCCCCGTGAACGGTTCGGCCCGCATGGCGATCGCCGTGCGCAGCAGCAGCGCATCGCCGACGCGGTAGTCGATGGCGACTGACCATATCGCGCCCTTGCGGCGTACGCGAAACTCGTATTGCCCCTGCACGTCGCAAAACGGGGAGACATGAAAGACTTTGCGGCAGACGAGCCGCGTATCGCCACGAATGGGCGCATGATCGTCGGCACTGAGCAGATACCCGTGGTGTTGACCAAAGGTGTTGCGCACATCCGCATACAAGGCGCGCAAATTCCCCTGACGGTCATGGCAGTACCAGAAGCTCACCGGATTGAACGCGTAGCCGGCCATGCGTGGAATCGTCTGCAGCCAGACGGCGCCGTCGGCGGGAATTCCCGCCTCCGCCAGACGTGCGCGCATCCAGGGCAGGAGCGCACTGCCGTCGCGGGGACCGTAGTCGGACGATTTCAAGGCGAGTGGGCGTCGCCGGTCCAGCGCGAACCATCGGCTGCGCAGGGCGTCGAGACGCCCGACATCGCAGGCGATCTGAAACATCGAATAAGTGAACGCATGCCGGACCGGATGCAGCCGTTCGTGGGTCACGAGACCGCGCAGCAGCCAGGCAGGCGGTGTCGAGGGGGTGCCCGAGACCTCCTTCGTGCTCATGGCTGCGCCCACGTCGGCATCACGCCGAAGGCGTCAGCCACCCGCAGCGCGGATTTCAGGCCGTCCTCGTGAAATCCATAGCCGGTCCAGGCGCCTGCGAACCACGTCCGTTGGCGGCCTTGAATATCGGGCAAGCGCGATTGCGCGTCCACGGCCGCCAGATCGAGCAGGGGGTGTTCATAGGCATAGCGTCCCAACACCTTGTCGGGCGCTGGCTCATGGCTCGGGTTGAGCGTGACAATCACGGGCGACGTGAAGGGCAGGGCCTGGAGCTGGTTGATCAGATAGCTCACGCACACTGGACGGTGCGCGTCGGCGGCCGCGTTCGCCTGACTGACGTAATTCCACGCGGACCAGACGCGACGGCGGCGCGGCAGCAGCTTCGGATCCGTGTGCAGGACCGCGGCGTTCGGTTGATAACGCACCGCACCGAGAATCTGATGCTCGGACGCGTTGGCGTCGCCCAGCAACCGCAGGCTGTCCGGGGCGTGCCCGGCGAGCACGACGGCGTCGAAGCGCTGCGATTCGCCGTTGCCGAAAGCGATTGTCACGCCATCGCGCTCGCGCGTCACCCGCCGTACGGGCGTTCGCAACCGGACATCGTCAAGTGTTGCCAACATGCGGCGCACGTAGGCGCGTCCACCACCGGCGACGGTTTTCCATTGCGGACGATGCCGAATCTGCAGCAGCGCGTGATTCAGGCAGAAGCGCAGAAAGGTCGCCGCCGGAAAGTGCAGAATGTCGGCCGCCCGGCTCGACCAGATCGCGGCGGCCATGGGCAAGAGATAGTGGTGCTGGAACGGTTGTCCGTAACCGTTCGCCACCAGCAGGTCGCCGACGGACTGGCGCTCGCGCACCGCGCTTTGCAGGTGTTGCTCCGCCGTCGCGTTAAAGCGCAGTACGTCGCGGAGCATCCCCAGAAAGCGCGGGGAATAGAGGTTGCGACGTTGGGCAAATACGGTGTTCAGGTTCGTGCCCGCCCATTCGAGCGCACCGCCGTCGACCGACACCGAGAACGACATATCGCTCGCGATGGCGCTCACGCCGAGTTCGTCGAACAACGCGATCAGGTTGGGATAGGTGCGATCGTTGAAGACCAGGAAGCCCGTGTCGACCGGGGCACAATGCCCGTCGAGCGTGACATCGACCGTGTTTGTATGTCCTCCGGCATAGTCGCCCGCCTCGAACACTGTCACGTGATGCTTGCGCGCGAGGAAATAGGCGCTGGCCAGTCCGGCGATGCCCGCGCCCACGACGGCGACACGTTGTCCGGGAGGCAGGGTGGCGGTCGATGCATTCATTGGCTTGTCTCGTCGAAGTTTTTTGCTTATACGAAACGTAAGCGCGCGCGGATGCATGCGCGTTTGAAAAAGCGGTGAGCCACCCACGAATGCGCCCGCCGCGGCCGGATACGCAGGGCGCGCCACGTCATGGCGGCGGCGGGGCGGCGGCTCATACCTGTTGGCGCCGCTTTTCGAACAGATAGTGGCCCACGCCCCACTCGCGGCCCTGGGCGTAGCCGAACAGTTCGGCAACGGCCATATAGAACATGCGCCAGCGCTGGAACTGAACGCCGGCCTGCGGGCCATAACCGGCCTCGAGCATCGGCAGGGTCGTCGCACGCGACGCGTCCAGGGCCGCCAGCCAGTCGTTGGCTGTGCGCTCGTAATGGCGACCATCGACCCACCAGCGGTTCACGATGCGCAGGTCGTCCTGGAAGTGCAGCAACAGATCCGCGCTGGGCATGGTGCCGCCGGTGAAGAAGTGTCGCGACATCCAGTCGCTGCCATCCTTGTTCTGGAAAGGGTAGGCCACATGACGATGCGCGAAGAGATGGACGAACAGGGTGCCATCGTCGTTCAGCCAGCGGGCGATCTTCCCGAGCAATGCGCCGTAGTTCTTCATGTGCTCGAACATTTCGATGGACAGGATGCGATCGAATCCTCCGCGAACGCCGTCATCGAACTCAAGTTCCGCCACATTGCCGGTCACGATCTGCAGATTCCGAAGCCCGCGTCGCGCCGCCGTCGACTCGATGAAACGGCGTTGACCATGAGAATTCGACAGCCCAACGACCTGCGTACCGGGGTATTGCGCGGCGAGCCAGAGCGAGAGCGAGCCCCAGCCGCAGCCAAGATCCAGAATCCGCTGACCGTCGGCGATATCGGCGCGCTGCGCGTAGAGGGCCAGCATCGCCTGCTCGGCCTGGGCCAGTGTCTCGTCGCCATTCGGGTAATAGCAGCACGAGTACTTGACGGCGGGCCCCAGGTGCTCGGCAAAGAAGTCGCTTGGCACCTCGTAGTGCTGCGTGTTGGCGGCCTGCGTATCCACGGCAATCGGACTCGCGCGCAGTTCACTGACGAACGCGGCAAGCGATTCGACGCTTTTCTCGGGATCGTGCGCATGCGCTTCGCGCAGGCGCTGGCGCATCAGCATGCGCATGCCCGCGCGCAAAACGATATCCGGCACAAGGCCCCGCTCGCAAAGCCGGATCAATCCGGTTTCGTCGGGCGCTTCGGCTCGGGCGGCGGGGGGTTGCGTAAGGGAGGCGGTCATCGCGATGGGCTCCTGACTTCAATGCGCGGATTCATGGCAGCGGCGTTTCCGCGGACTTCCTGGGTGGCCAGGGAATGAGCACGCTGGTGGTTTGCATGTACGTCTTGTAGGCGGGGCGAGAGCGCATCAGATGCGCTTCAAGCAGCGGAATGCCCGACACTTTGAGCAGTAGCCACGCCATGAGCAGCGGCGCGAGCAACGTCGTCCATGCCCAGGGCGCGCCAAATGCGATCACCGGGTAGGCACACCAGTGCAGGCACTCGAAGAAGTAATTGGGATGCCGCGAGTACCGCCACCAGCCGACCTGGCAGACTTGGCCACGGTGGCTGGTGACGGCGGTGAAGCGTCGCAGTTGACGGTCGGCCGACGCCTCGCCCGCGACGGCGGCCAGCCAGACGAGTGCGGCGACGGCCAGCGCCCACGGCGCCGGCGCGTGGGCGTTGAATGCCGGCACGAAGAACGCTGCCGCGAGCAGCATGGCGATCACGCCCTGCAACTGGAAGAACCAGAACATGTTGCGTCCGGCATGCTCGCCCCACTGTTCGCGAAACTGCCGGTAACGCGCATCTTCCGGATGCCCGTAGTTGCGACGCCAGAGATGCATTGCGAGGCGCAGGCCCCATACGCCTCCGGCCACGCCGACGAAGGCGCGATTGATCGCGTGGCCGGTGCCGAGCCCTGCCGCCGCGATCGCCACACTGCCGAGTGCGGCGGCCCAAACCGGGTCGACCATGCCGGCGTTGTGCGAGCGCCATTGGTAGCACCAGGCGAGCGTCAACGCAGCACACATTCCAGCGAACGATACGACGACAGCAAACAGCATGCTGGCTCCAGATAGGGATTCGGGGCTCGATGCTGCTGTATACGAACGTCACGCGTTGCCGGATGCACGCGCCGGAGACATCTTGGAATCGAAGCGGGGAGCGGGCTTGCGGGAAAGCGACGAAGGGGTTGTCCAACGTACGGACAACCCCTTCAGATGACACGATGGCGGAGGCGCGCCAGGGCGCTCAGGCGGGTCGGATGGCGCCGGTCGCGACCACGGGGCCGGTCGGTTGGCCGGTGGGAGAGCCGCCCGGCGGTTCGACGGACACCGCGAGTACGGCGTTGCTGTCCATCTGCGCGAGGATTTGCGGCGACAGGGACATCGACGCGGGTTGATCCGAAGCAAATACGCCTAGCGGAATGGGTTTGGCGTTCCGCGGGATCAGCCACAGCTCGGTGGCGCGGCCGGCGGCAATGACGGGCTTCACGACCGGTACCACGACCATGCTCGACCGGCGCCTGTCGACCGTTGCGGTCCAGTGAGCGACGCCATCTTGGCGGGCGATCGTCGACACCATATAGGCATTGGCCGTCACGGCGGGCGGACTGCGCGAGGGCATCAGCGTCACGACGTTCACGGCAAGCAGCGCCAGCGCCGCGAGGCTTGCGCCGAGCCCCACCCATCGCCAGAGGCGCAAGTTGTCCCACCAGGTGGCCGGTCGCGGGCGGGCCGTGCGCGGGGCGTCCGGCACGGCGCCAAGATCGCGCTGGATGCGTTGCCACACGCGCGGCGGGGGGGCGATGGGCTCGACGTCTTCGGCCAGTCGCGCGATGCGCGATTGCCACTGGTGCAGGGTTGCCTGAATCAGCGGATTCGCGTCGGCGGCCTGCTCGAGTTCGCGCCGTTCGGCGGCACTCAGCACGCCGAGGGCATATTCGGCGCAACGCAGCTCGTCGTCTTGGTTGGCGGGCGTATTCATTGCTCGAGGCACACTTTCAGTTGCATTAGGCTGCGGCGAATCCAGCTTTTCATCGTGCCAAGCGGCACGCTAAGGCGCGCCGCGAGTTCGCTGTACGAGGCGCCAGTAAAGAACGCCTCGCGCACCACGCCACGTTGTTGCGGCTCGAGGCGTTGCAGGCATTGCTCCAGGCGTTGCCGTTCCTCGGACGCTTCGGCAAGTGCGGCGGGCGACGGGTCATCCGATGGGATGGCAAGGGCATCGGCATCGTCGAGGGCGGCCTCACGGTGCTCGCGCAGTCGGTCGATGGTTCGGTTGCGGGCCAACGTGATCAGCCATGTCATGGCGTTGCCGCGCTCGGGATCGAAGCCGCCGGCGCGTCGCCAGACGCTGACGAACACCTCCTGAAGCAGGTCCTCGGCTTCCGCCTTGTCGCGCACCATTCGCAGGATCACGCCGAACAAACGTGCCGATGTCATCTGATAGACGGCGGCAAAAGCTTCGCGGTCTTCCTGCCCCACGGCCGATAGTGCTCGGTTCAATGCGTCGCGCCATGCCATGTCGGCACTGGGGTCGTGCTGGCGCTGCGAGGGGGATGGACGTGCTCGATTGGCACTTCTGGGCATGTCGTTCATGCGGACGTGGCCTTCGTGTGGGCCATAGCATTGACGTTCCGCGCAATATAGCACCTTCGGTGCGAAATGGCGCGTTGTGTCCGGCATGAGAAGGCGAGGATTCGGCATGGCGTGCTGACTGACGATGAGCGTGTTGAGTCATACGTATCAGGCACGCGTCCGGATGCGCGGCATCGGTGTATTCTCGGTTCCCCTTTGGCTCGCGTTCAGGGAGTGAGCAGTGCTACAAGTCCAAACAGTCGTGCCAGGGGCGGTACGGACATCAGCAGTATTAGCGCGCCCCCGGTCAGGCCCAACACCCGCCAGAGATAGGGGTTTCGGGGCTGTCCGCGATCGGGACGCTTCGTACGCAGTACCCGCTGGACCACGAAGATCAGCGCGACATTGACCACGACCAGCAGTTCGAATGCCAATGTGCGGGCCAAGGGGATCGGGTCGGCGTCGGCGCTGACATAGCGCAGCAGTCCCGCGTAGACCCCGAGGACCAGCACGCCGGCCAGCGCGCCCACGGAGGCCACTCGCAGGAAGGCGCGGGACGATAGGAGTCGTGCCCCGGCGTGCCGGGGAGGGGTCGTCATCAGGTGAGCGGCTTCCGGTTCGTTCTCGAATACGATCGAGCAGACCGGATCGATCACGAGTTGCAGGAAGACGATGTGGACCGGCGCGAGCATGGGCGGCAAGCCGACCAGAATCGGCACCACGGCTGCCGCGACCATGGGAACATGCACCGCGATGGTATAGCTGATCGCGAGAACGAGATTGGCGTAGATGCGTCGCCCGAGTCGGATGGCCGACACGATCGGGGCGAAGTTGTCGCGCAGCAGGACCAGCGCGGAGACTTCGCGAGCGACTTCCGCGCCGCGCAATCCCATCGCAATGCCAATGTGGGCCGCCTTCAGGGCCGGTGCGTCGTTCACCCCGTCGCCCGTCATCGCCACCACTTCGCCGTTGTCTCGCAGTGCATTCACCAGGCGAAGCTTTTGCTCGGGGCGGATGCGGGCGAAGGTCTCGACGTCCTTGACCGCGTCGTGCACTTGCGCGTCGGTCATGGCCGCCAGGGCCTGCCCAGTCACGATCCGTCGGCAGTCGATACCGACCTCGGTCGCGATCGCTTGCGCCGTCGACGGATAGTCGCCGGTCACCATGACCACGCGAATGCCTGCGGCATGGCATTGCGCGATCGCCTGTGCGACTTCCGGCCGGACCGGGTCGGACAGACCGACCAGCCCCAGGAACTCGAACGCGAAGTCGTGCTGATCCTTCGGCCACTCGGGGTGCGAATGCGAGGCCTTCGCCACCCCCAGCACCCGCAATCCGCCCGACGCCATGGCCGCCGCCTGATCCAGGACCGCCTGGGTTGCCGTCTCGTCCAGATGGCAGAGCGCACAGACGGCTTCCGGTGCCCCCTTGCAGGCCACCGAATGATGGATGGGTTCCGGGGTGCGCCACGCGTGGGACATTGCTGGCACCTCGGGCGTCAGCGCGTACTCGTGCACCAACGACCAATCCGTGTGCAAACGTCCGGTGCCCGCGAGGCCCAGGCGTCCGGTCTCGTGGAACGCCCGCTCCATCGGGTCGATGGGTTCGATTTCGCTGGCGAGCACGAGGTATTCGATCAACTCGTGAAAGGCGGTGTCGATCCGTGGGGTCGAGGGATCCACGTCAAATCGTCTGCCATGGGCGACGAGCGCGCTCACCGACATGCGATTCTGGGTCAGCGTGCCCGTCTTGTCGACGCACAGCACCGACGTTTGACCGAGTGTCTCGATCGCGCTCATCCGGCGCGTGAGCACGCCCTCTTTGGCGATGCGGCGTGCGCCCAAGGCGAAGAACACCGTGAGGATGACCGGAATCTCTTCGGGCAGGAGGCCCATCGCCAGCGTAATCCCGGCGAGTATGCCGGGAAGCCATTCGCCAACGCGCCAACGGTACGTGAGCGTGAGGAGAACGACCGTGGCGATGGCGACGGCGGCAAAGCGATTGACGAAGGTTCTCGTCTCGATTTGCAGCGGGGAGAGCGCTTCCGAGATGCCGCTCAGCGACTTGCCGATGCGACCGAGCGTCGTATTCGGTCCGGTGGCGGTCACGACCATGCGGGCTTGCCCTTGTACCACCATGGACCCGAAAAATAGCTGGCTGTCGGCGGCCTCGCCCTGTTCGATCGATTGGCGGGAGCGGGCATCGAGCGGGGTGACGGCCTTGCTGACGGCAACGGATTCCCCCGTCAGCAATGACTCGTCCACACTGAGTTCGTGGAGTTCAACGGCAAGGCCGTCTGCGGGCACGCGGTTGCCTTCATCGACGAAAACGATGTCGCCGGGGACCAGTTCCGAGGCGGAGACCAGTTGACGGCTGCCGTCGCGAAGCACCTTGGCGCGCGGTGCCGACAGTTCGCGAAGCGAGTCGAGCACCTGGGCGGTGCGATGGCTCTGATAGACGGTGAGAAGGACAATCGCCGTAACGAAGGCAAGCAGCGTCAGCGCTTCGGCGCGATCTCCGAGAATGAGATAGACGGCGCTTGCCGCGAGCAACAGCAGGAACATCGGCTCGCGCAGCACTTCCCATAACGTGATCCACCAGGTGCGGCGTGCGGCGTAGTCCACGACGTTCCAGCCGAACCGAGCGCGCTGGGCCAGCACCTCGGCGCTCGATAGGCCGTGTTCGGCGTCGGGCGGCCGGATCGGGGCGGCCTCGGGTGCGCTGGCGATGTCACAGGATCCACTGGAAGCGGATGTGGATGTGGATGGCGTTGCGCACATGCGTGTCGGCGCTTGGACGTCTCGCGGCGTGGCAATGCGGCTCACCGGCGATGGGGTCTTGGACACTGCTTGCAGAGATGCAGCACGGCTGGCGCGTCCGGATCGTCCCAGGAGAAATGGAGGTCGACGGCGCCGCGCTTGGGGACACGGATATTCCTGGATTCCGATCTGGCGGGGGTGTGCACAGAGACGCGATAGTCGCCCGCCGGCATCCGGACAAAGAGGAACGGTCCCTCGGTTCGCACCGCCAGGACGTGTCGCCCGGCCCCTGCGGTGATAGTGACATCGACGTCGGAGAGATAGCTTCCCGACGTCGACGTGAACGTCATCCGGAGGTTGTACTGGGGCGCTGCGGCGCGAAACACCTGGACTTCGTCCTCGCCAATGCCGCCCGTGATGTACGAGACGCCACTTTCCGATTCCGGTTGTGGTGTCGATGCTGCCAGCGCGACGCCAATCATGCATAGCCATGCGAAAAGTGGCACAAACAGCGAAACGCGGGCGCTTCTCGACATCACAATTCTCCCCATATCGGTCTCGTTTCCAGAATGGCCGGTGGCGCTCGTTTGCGTGTTGATCGATGTCAAGGAGCCGCTTGCGATGTCATCGCATTGGGCGCACCGTTTGCCGTGCGTCCATCGACACGCGCGCGTGCCGCGCTGCCGGCCGGCGGCAACGCTTGATGCGCACCGACGTCGTTGGCGCGGCACGGCCGACGCGATCAAAGGTTTGACCTGCCTCAAGGCACGCCTTGGGGCGTCGCCTACCCTGAACATGCACGATTGGCCCGGCATTCGCGCGGTTTGTACACGCGTTGGTGCTGTCAGGATTTAGGTTCAGGAGATTGATGAGATGGAAAAGAGAACCATGAAGCGCGCGTTATCGATCGCGTCGTCAGCGGTTTTGATAATCACTGCGATCCCGGCGCTTGCCCAACCGAAGGATGACGACTGGGGGTGCGGGCGGGGATATGGGCCGGGCATGATGGGCGGCGGTTATGGCTACGGGCCGGGCATGATGGAGGGCCCTGGCGGCTGCGGGCCGTGCTGGGGGCCTGGCGCCGCGGGCGGGGGCGGGCCGGGGGCCCAGCGTGAAGATCTCAAGTTGAGCGTTGATCAGGTCCGAAACAACATGGACGGGTGGCTCAAGCGCATGGGCAACGCGCGCCTCAAACTCGGCAAGGTGGTCGAGCGAGATGCCGACACCATCACTGCCGATGTGGTGACGGCGGAGAAGGATGTCGTCGTTCAGCGCTACGAAGTCAACCGGCACTCCGGGTTCGTTCGACCGGCGCGTTGAGAGGAGGGCGCGTGGCGCGTTGTTGTTCGCGCTTCGCGCACCTCAGATCGTAGGGACTACTCCGCTGACACTGGTGCTGGCGAGGTAAAGAAACGTTCGCGCATTTCTTCCAGCCCGAGCGAAGCGAGCACCTCGTCCAGGCGTTCGGCGGGGCGGCGGCGCGGCAGGTTCTTGTATTGCGCGATGATCAGCTCGTTTTTCATTGAGTGTTCCCAGCCCACCAGTTCGGTCACGCTGACGTGGTAGCCGTGGGCCTCCAGCTGCAGGCAGCGCAGCACGTTGGTGATCTGGCTGCCGAATTCACGCGTATGCAGCGGGTGGCGCCAGATTTCCGTGAGTGGATTGCCCGCCAGTTGTTTGCCTTTGTTTTTGCGCAGCACGCCCGCGATCTCGGCCTGGCAACAGGGCACGAGCACGATATGACGCGCTTGCTTGGCCAGCGCGAAACGGATCGCGTCGTCGGTGGCGGTATTGCAGGCATGCAGCGCGGTGACGACGTCGACCGTCGGCGGCAGTGCCGGCGAGGTGATGGAGTCCGCCACGGACAGGTTCAGGAACGACATTCCCGTGAAACCCAACCGCTCGGCGAGCGCTTGCGAGGTTTTGACCAGTTCCTCACGGGTTTCGATGCCGTAGATATGCGAGTCGTCCGCGAGTGCCTTGAAGAACAGGTCATAGAGGATGAAACCCAGGTACGACTTGCCGGCTCCGTGATCGACGAGCGTTACGCGACCGCGCTCGGTCTTGATTTCCTGGAGCAGCGGCTCGATGAACTGGAACAGGTGATAGACCTGCTTGAGCTTGCGCCGGCTGTCCTGGTTCATCTTGCCGTCGCGCGTGAGGATGTGGAGTTCCTTGAGCAGCTCGATGGACTGGCCGGGGCGGACTTCGTGGGTATTTGACATGAGCAGACTAAGTAAGCAGCGGGCGGTGGTCCGTCCCGTAAATACCGGCAGTTTACCGAAAAGACTCGCTGACGCGCGGAATCGCCCTGCTGAACATGATCGGCGGCCGTGCTCACGTCTGGTCGGGTGGAGCGACCGTATCCATCGCGCGCATACGCCCAGCCACGGCGGCCGATGGCATCGCACAGGCGCTGCGGCCAGTCTCCCCCACATCGAAATCGAGCAGAGCCCTTCATGCAGGAACACGATCAGCCTGGCGTTCGTTCCGGCGCGATCCATGGTGTTCCCAACTGATGATCAGGTCCGTGCAGGGCGACGGTGACCATTTGCGAGTGAGACACCGTCATGCGCACCGCTGGAATTTCAAACTATGCTTGACCTTGCTCAAGCAGCACATCCCTCAGGCGAGGCGAGGCGAGACGATGCGCGTGCCGCGTCTCATGGGTTTGCAGCACTGGCACGCCATTGCGTATGGCGGTCATCTCCGCAAGGATTGCGATCGCGATTTCAGGTGGCGTGCGCGCACCGAGGTGCATGCCGACCGGGCCATGCAGTCGCGCGATTTCCGCCTCGCTGATATCGAACAGTGCCAGTCGCTCGCGCCGCTTCTCGTTATTCGCCCGTGAGCCGATAGCGCCGACATAGAAGGCCGGTGATATCAGTGCCTCGAGCAATGCCATGTCGTCCAGCTTGGGATCGTGGGTTAGCGTCAGGACTGCGCTTCGGGCATCGAGCTGCAGTCGGAGAAGCAGATCGTCCGGCATCTCGCGCGACAACTCGACGCCTTCCACATCCCATTCATCCAGGTACTCTTCGCGCGGATCGCACACGACGACCTGATAGTCCAGGCTCTTCGCCATCGCGGCCACATAGCGCGACACCTGTGCGGCGCCTACGATGATCAGGCGGTAGCGCGGGCCATGCACTGCCGTGAGGCAATGCTCGTCGAATCGGAGGGCGGGGACTTGCGCACCCGGCGTGAGTGATACAACGCCGGTGTCCAGGTTCAGCTTGCGCGTCACCAGCTCTTGCCTTTGCAGCACCTGAAGCAGTTCCGGCAGCCGCGACTGAGCGCAAACCGGTTCCAGTACGAACTGCAGGGTTCCACCACATGGCAATCCAAAGCGATGGGCTTCGTCGGCACTCAGGCCGTATGTGAGTACACGTGGTTTCCGGTCGCGGTACTCGCCGGTGCTTATCTTCTGTATCAGGTCGTCTTCGATGCAGCCGCCCGAGATCGACCCTTTAACATGCCCGTCCTCGCGGATGGTCATCAAGGAGCCTACGCGCCGCGGTGCCGAGCCCCACGTGCGAACAACGGTGGCAAGCAGCGTGTAGGCCCCTGACTCAGACCACTGCACTGCGGTCTTCAAGACTTCCAGATCAATGTTGTCCATGATTTTCGTGTATGCCAGATGGTTCAGTCCCATCGAATGATGGAGAGGATGGGCATTGAAGGGCAAAGGGATCGATTCGTCGGAATGAATGCATGGGCGCCTTCAGTGGCTTTGCGTCGCGACCTGCATTTCTTTGTATCAGTCATAATGATAGTTTAAATCAGTAAACATTATTTGAAGCGATGACGTGATCAGTCTAATCTTTGCCAAACGTAAGGACAAGATGTGCCGTGAATGCCCAAAAAGCGCTGCAGCAGGAAGAACGCAGTCCGGTTCCAGGCAAAAGGCACACGTCGAAGAACAAGTTGTACCTGGCCGGAAGGCAAGTCGCTGCATGTCGCCGCGAATTGCGGCACCCGTTGGCGATAGTCGAGATGCGGCAATGCCCCGAGGCCATGCGCATCGACGAATCAGGAGACATTCTGTGCAAAACGTGCGTGAGCGATTCGATTACGTGATCATCGGCGGTGGATCGGCGGGCTGTGTACTCGCGCATCGACTGTCCGCGAATCGCGAGCTGCGAGTCGCCCTCATCGAGGCGGGTTCCGACACGCCGCCTGGTGCCATACCGGCGGAAATCCTCGACAGTTACCCAATGCCCGTATTCTGCGGGGACCGCTATATCTGGCCGGAGCTTAAAGCCAAGGCGACCGCAGCCTCACCGCTCAAGGTCTATGAACAGGGCAAGGTGATGGGCGGCGGATCGAGCATCAATGTCCAGGCTGCCAACCGCGGCTTGCCCCGCGATTACGATGACTGGGCCGAGCAGGGCGCCTCCGGCTGGGCATGGAAGGATGTCCTGCCCTACTTTCGCAAGCTCGAGCGTGATGCGGATTACGGTGGCTCTGCGCTGCACGGTGCCGATGGGCCGGTTGCCATCCGCCGCATCAAGCCGGATGCCTGGCCGCGCTTCTGTCACGCGTTTGCGGAAGGCTTGCAGCGCAACGGTCTACCAATGCTTGAGGACCAGAACGCGGAATTCGGCGATGGCATGTTTCCCGCTGCGTTTTCCAATCTCGACGACAAGCGTGTTTCAACCGCGGTTGCCTACCTCGATGCGGCGACGCGCGCGCGGACCAATCTCCGTATTTACTCGAATACGACAGTCGAACGCCTCATCGTCACCGGCCAGCGCGCGCATGGCGTGGTGGCGATGAGCGCGGGCGGCGAGCGCCTGCAGATCGATGCCGCGGAGGTCATCGTGTCGGCCGGCGCCCTGCAATCGCCGGCCTTGTTGTTACGCGCCGGTATCGGCGCCGGCAGCGAGTTGCAAGCGCTGGGCATTCCGGTTGTCGCCGACCGGCCGGGCGTGGGCCGCAACCTGCAGGACCATCCCTCGCTGACCTTCTGCCACTTCCTGGACCCTGAATTTCGCATGCCGCTCTCGCGACGCCGCGCGAGCATGACCGCAGCGCGCTTTTCCTCCGGCCTGGACGGGTGTGATAACGCCGACATGTATCTGTCGAGTGCCACGCGCGCAGCATGGCATGCGCTGGGCAATCGGCTTGGCCTGTTCTTCCTGTGGTGCAACCGGCCATTCTCGCGCGGGCGAGTGCAGCTCACTTCCGCTGACCCTTTTACGCCACCGCGCGTCGATTTGAATCTGCTGGACGACGAGCGCGACGCAAGGCGCATGGCCATCGGCGTGCGCAGGGTCGCGCAGATCGTGCAGCAGACGGCATTGCACCGCCATCCCGACGATTTCTTCCCTGCAGCGTTTTCGCCGCGGGTCAAGGCACTTAGCCGCTTTAGTGCCGGCAATGCCGCGTTGACCAAGGTGTTGGGCCTGGCTCTCGACACACCGGCGCCGCTGCGCCGATGGATCATCGACACATTCGTCACCGGCGGCATTCGCATGTCGGCGCTGCTGGCGGACGACAAGGAGCTCGATGCTTTCATCCGCAAGTATGTATTCGGCGTCTGGCATGCCAGCGGCACTTGCCGCATGGGGCCGGCCAGCGATCGCATGGCGGTAACCAATCAGGAAGGGCTGGTGCACGACGTGGCGAACCTGCGCGTGGTCGATGCTTCCCTGATGCCCAAGCTGCCGTCGGCGAATACCAATATCCCGACCATCATGATGGCGGAAAAAATTGCCGACGCGATCTTGGCGCGGCGCAAGGCGCCTCCCGGCGTCCTCGTTAGCAGTGAGGCGTAGGTCGACAACGCGAATTGCACACCTCTTCCCAGGAACGATTCATTTGGTTTGATTTGATTTGACCACATGCGCCGCATTTGCCACGCGCGCTTACAAAAACACAAGGAGACAATCATGGCTGTAGCAACAAACGATGCGGCACTCGCTCAACCGGTCAGCAACAAACAGGTATTAGGCGCCGTACTGGCCTCCTGCGTCGGCTGGTCGCTCGACCTCTTCGACCTTTTTATCCTGCTCTTCGTGGCACCGATCATCGGCCGCCTTTTCTTTCCGTCGGAACATGCGATGCTGTCGCTGGCCGCGGTCTATGCCTCATTCGGCGTCACCCTTCTGATGCGCCCGCTGGGTTCCGCGCTGTTCGGTTCGTACGCTGACCAGCATGGCCGCAAGCGCGCCATGATTTTTGCGATGGTCGGCGTTGGCGTTTCAACCGCATTGTTCGGGGCGCTGCCAACCGTACATCAAGTCGGCTTCATTGCGCCGGTCATCTTCCTGGCTCTGCGCTTGGTGCAAGGGATATTCGTCGGTGGCGTGGTCGCTTCGACGCACACGATCGGTACGGAATCGGTGGCGCCAAAGTGGCGCGGTGCCTGCTCCGGACTTATCGGTGGTGGCGGTGCCGGCTTGGGGGCGTTGCTCGCGTCGGGAGTGTATTACCTTCTGTCGTGGATCTTCCCTGGCGCGGCCTTCGATGAATGGGGCTGGCGCTGCATGTTCTTCTCCGGCCTGATCAGCGCCATCCTGGGCATCTTCGTCTTCAACAACCTGGAAGAATCCCCGCTCTTCAAGAAGCTGCAGGCAGCCAAAGCGACCAAGGCGGCGCAGGCCAAGTCGTCCCGCTCGCCGGTGCGCGCGCTGTTCTCGGCAGACTACCGTTCCATTCTGTTCGTCAACCTGCTGCTGACGATCGGCGGCGGCAGTGGTTACTACCTGACCTCCGGCTTCCTGCCGACCTACCTGAAGGTCGTGAACCATACGCCCGGCGAAACCGCTGGGGCCATTCTGATGCTGGCAAGCGTAAGCGTGATCGTTGCCTCGGTCCTGACCGGACACCTCAGCAACTTGATCGGCCGCAAGAAGACCTTCCTCGTCGTCGGCGTTGCCCGTCTGATTCTGTTGCCGATGCTCGCATTGAAGATGCCCGGCATCTCCGATATCACCACGCTGACCTGCTATGTCGTCCTGTTCAGCATGCTGGGCAGCAGCGGTTATGCGCCGGTCCTGATCTTCCTGAACGAACGCTTCCCGACGGCCATCCGCGCCACGGGTACCGGTCTGTCCTGGAACATCGGCTTCGCCATCGGCGGCATCATGCCGACCTTCGTGTCGCTGGCTTCGCCGGCACCGACGAGCCTGCCGACGACCCTCGCATTCTTCCTCGCGGGCATCAGCGTGATCTACCTGATTGGGGCGCTGATCGTTCCGGAGACACAGGGCAATCTCGACAAGCCGTCCAATGACGCAGTTTAAGTAGTGGCTAGTGGTAGTGGTTAGTGGCGCGGCCCTGCGGACAAGCGGGACCGCCGCTTCCCAACCTTGTTATGAAAATGCGCAGGACGTGCGCAAAGTCATCCGTCATCCGATGGCGATGCCGACCGCACTCGCCGCAATGCATCGAAAATCAACATGACCGAGCTCGCAGCACTGAATCTGATCAATGGCCAATGGCAGGGCGCGCTGAGCGGCGCCACTGGAGAAAGCCGCAATCCGGCGAACGGCAGCCTTTTGGGCACCTTCGCGCAGAGCAATCGCGAAGATGCCAGGATCGCGATTGCCGCAGCGAAGCAAGCGTTCGAGACCTCGCTGTGGCCGCATGATGCGCGCCTGCGCCAGAACGTCCTGCTGCAATGGGCTGATCGTCTGGAACGGCACCCTGAGCTGGCCGGTCTGCTGACGCAGGAAAACGGGAAGATCGTGGCCCAGTCACGAGGAGAATTGGCGGGCGCGATTTCCGAGATCCGCTACTACGCCGGCCTGACCCGGCACATTCCTGGTCACTTCATGGAAGTCGAGCCGGGCGCCTACACCGCCACACTACGTGAACCCGCCGGCGTCGCCGGCCTGATCATTCCGTGGAACGCGCCTATCGTGCTGTTGATCCGCTCGCTCGCTCCGGCCCTGGCCGCAGGTTGCACGGTAGTCATCAAGCCGGCGGCACAGACCACGCAGATCACCGCGCAGGTGCTGCGGCAGCTGGCGGCGGTCGAGGCCTTGCCGCGTGGCGTGGTGAATCTCGTCTCCGAAGGCGGCAGTGAAGTGGCGCAGGAGCTGGTGGCATCGGAAGACGTCGACGTACTCAGCTTCACCGGTTCGAATGCGACCGGCCAGCGCATCATGGCTGCCGCCGCGCCGACCATGAAGAAACTCTCTCTGGAGCTCGGCGGCAAGTCCTGCTGTCTGGTGTTTCCGGACACTACCGAAAACTTCGCCACGGTCGCCACGCGCATCGCGGCAGCAGCGACGGTGATCTCCGGCCAGCAATGCACCGCCGCGCGCCGCGTGCTGGTGCATGCCTCTTGCTACGACGAGATGAAGCGCGAGCTGAAGATGGCGCTCGAAGCCATCGTGGTGGCGCCGGGAGATACGCCAGGCGCCGGCATGGGGCCGTTGATCGACGCGAGTGCCGCCGCAGCGGTAGACCGCGCGGCCCAGCAGGCCATGGATACCTGTGATGAAGTGGTCCTGCGCGGCGGTCGTCCCGGCGGCAAGCTGGCCAACGGCCACTTCCTGACGCCGACCCTGGTCGCGCACGCCGACACCAGCGCCTCCTTCGTGCAGGAAGAGATCTTTGGCCCCTTCCTGGTGCTGGAGAAGTTCGAGGACGAGAAGGAAGCGGTGGCGCGCGCCAATCACACGGTGTACGGCCTCTCGGCCAGCGTCTGGACCGCCGACGGCGACCGCGGCATGCGCCTGGCGCGTGCACTGCGCAACGGCACGGTCTGGATCAACGACCACAACCGGCTGTTCGCGGAAGCTGAGACAGGCGGTTATCGCCGCAGCGGCATCGGCCGCCTGCATGGCTACGAGGGCCTGTTCGACTTCCTCGAGACCAAGCACATCTTCCGCCGTTCGGGCGTGATGTAAGCGGATGTAGGGCGCGCCTCCGCCCTCGAGGTTCTACTTGCCAGAAACGGCCAGGTCGCGCGGCTCGACCTGGCCGATTTTCATGCGCTGTCGCGCTCGTCCAGCAGTTCCAGCGTCGATGCCGAGGGCGTGCATTCCAGCATGGCCTGGAAAGTGTCGATGATGTTGTCGAGCGTGTAGGGCACGCTCCAGAAGCGGCTCGACGTCCGTCCCTCGTCGCGTGCCGCTTCCTTGGCGGCAAAGATGGCCGTGGCATAGGTAGCGACCAGCGACATTCGCTGCTCCACCAGTGCCGGCGGGATGTGGCCGAGCAGCGCGCGGAAGTGCTCCAGGCATTGCCGGTAGCCAGCGTTCCAGCGGTTACCGATGTGGGTCTTGATCAGCGCACGGTGCGTCATCTGTACGTTGGACAGGAAGCGCAGATAAGTGCTGCCCTCGGCACTCTCCGCCATCTGATCCACTGGACGGATGAAGGCTTGCAGCACATCGCGCACGTTGCGCGGTCCGCCGGCAGCCGCCATTTCGTTAAGCATGGCTTGCCGAAAGGCATCGATCTGCTTGGCGCCGTCCACCAGCAATTCGCCGATCAGGCCTTCCGTCGAACCGAAGTGATATTGCACCGAGGCCTTGTTCCGTTGCTCGGCGGCCTCGACGATGTCCTTGATCGCAACACCGTGAATGCCATGCAGCGCAAACAGCCGTTGCGCTACCGCCTTTATCCGGGTGCGGGTCTCGTTGCCATCCGATCTTTGTGTTTTTGGAGTTGACATCTGAATTTAAGTATGTAGACTTAACTAAGTCAATTGACTTAATTGTGCCATCGTCATTCTATGGCACAAGTTGCCCGACAAAAATTTCGGGCTGGACCAGCGCTTGGAGACAGGAAGGTATTGATGATGAACCGCGAAGAAGAAATCGTCGCGCGCTCGCGCGCATTCCGGCAGGATTATGTGCAAAACACGCCGAGCTGGTACCGGGGCGAAATGCACCTTGGTTTCACCCTTGTGTTCACCCTCTCGGTGATCGTATATTGCGCGACCCACCTGCACAACGTGAGCTGGCAGGAATGGGCGTACGTCGTCGTGCCCATGTTCTTGTTCGGCAATTGGGCGGAGTGGGCCGCCCACCGCTACCTGCTGCACAGCCCGAAGAGCGTGCTCAAGTCCGCCTACAAGCGCCATGTCGCTACCCATCATCAGTTCTTCTCGCACAAGACCTTGGAATATAACGGCCAGAAAGAGTGGCGCGCGCTGCTGTTCCCGCCGTTCGCGCCAATCCTGTTCGTTTTCGCCGCGCTGCCTCCTGCGCTGCTGGTCGGCAATCTCTGGACGGCCAACGCCGGCTATATTGCCATGCTGGCCATGGCTTCGTACTTCCTGATGTATGAAGGGCTGCATACCGCGTCTCACCTGGATCATCCGATCCTTGACCACATTCCGCTGATTAACACCGTGCGCCGCATGCATGTTCTGCATCACAATCCGGACTTCATGCATGACCGCAACTTCAACCTGACGTTTCCGATCTGTGACGCGTTGTTCGGCACCAGCGACCTGAACAAGGGGGTAGTCGCTACCTTGTTCAATGGCATGTCCGACGACGCCCGCAAGCCGGAAGACAAGGAAAAGCTCGCCGCCCAGCAATTGGACCGCGAGGCGAGGGCGCAGGCCAAGCGCCGGGCTGCCTGAGCACGGGTCGCGGCATGTCAATCGGAGATACTGACTCAGTATCCCTTGCAATGAAAAGATAACGAAAAGCGCCCGCCCGGCTTAGCCGGGCGGGCGCTTTTTTACGTGGTTCCGTCCTATTTCGCCCCCTCTTGCGGAAACGTCAGGAAAGAAATCCTGAAAAGCCCGATGCGTGAATCTTGTCATCATAAATACTGATGAATTGAATCATTAAAGATTATTTGATGTGATGATATTCGGTGCTTATACTCGGAACGATTAAATCGAATACGCCGGCCCGCATGCCGATATCAGGCAGTGCGCGAGCGCTGCACAGCGTTCAGCGCCCGCGTGCGGAGTACGAATGGAGACGCCGATGACCCAATTATTTCGCCACGCCATCTATGGCTGGCGCGCTTGCGCGGTCCCGTCGCGCACCGCCGTTACGAGGCTAGCACCATGGAAATGAAAGTCGCTCAACCTCGGGTAGCGTCGCCACAGGCCGAGCCGCATGTCGGCCGCCCGCAGCGCCGGATCGAAGACGCGTCACTTCTGATCGGCCGCGGTCAGTATGGCGACGATGTCGGTGTGAAACCTGGCACCTTGTTCGCCGCCATCGTGCGCTCACCGCATGCGCATGCCGTCCTGAAGCACGTCGACACCAGCCACGCCGAGCGCGCCCCGGGCGTGCGTGCCGTGCTGACCGGCAACGATATCCGCGATTGGTCAAAGCCTTTTGTCGTCGGCGTGAAGGCGCCGATGGAGATGTGGGCGCTGGCGACGGATCGCGTGCGCTATGTCGGCGATCCCGTTGCCGTAGTGATCGCGGAGTCGCGCTACCTTGCCGAGGACGGCGCCGATCTGGTTGCCGTGGACTACGAGCCATTGCCGCCGATGGTCAGTGTCGAAGACGCCATCGGCCCAAATGCGACGATTCTGCACGAAGGCGTGGGTTCGAACGTGGTGAGCGATCGCAGTTTCCGTTACGGCGATCCCGAAACCGCGTTCGCCAACGCCGCGCACTGCATTGAAATCGCTACCGAATACCCGCGCAACTCCTGCACGCCGATTGAGGGGGCTGTTGTGGTTGCGGAATATCTTTCCGCCGAAGAAGGCTTCGACGTCAGTTCCAATTTCATGGGGCCGTTCTCGCTGCACACCGTGATGGCCATGGCGCTGCGGGTGCCCGGCACCAAGCTACGCCATCGCACCTTCCGCGATTCGGGCGGAAGTTTCGGCGTCAAGCATGCTGTGTTCCAGTACGTGGTCCTGATGTGCCTCGCCGCCCGCAAGGCCGGTGCTCCGGTGAAATGGGTGGAAGACCGCCTTGAACACTTGGTGGGTCTCACATCCGCCACCGGCCGCGTGTCCAATCTCAAGGCGGCGGTAGAAGCCGATGGCCGCATTTCCGCGCTCGCGTACGACCAGTTCGACGACTGCGGCGGCTATCTGCGTGCGCCGGAACCGGCAACCTTCTACCGCATGCACGGCTGCCTCACCGGCGCTTATGCGATCCCCAACCTGCTCGTGCGCAACCGCGTGGTGCTGACTAACAAGACGCCCGCCGGCCTGGTGCGCGGCTTCGGTGGCCCGCAGGTCTATTTTCAGCTCGAACGCCTGATGCAGCGCATTTCGCGCATGCTCGGCATTGACGAGCCCGAACTCTATCGTCGCAATTTCATCCCCGCCGACGCCTTTCCGTACCGTGCCGCTGCCGGCGCGCTGATCGACTCCGGCAACTACCAGTTGGCGCTCGAACTTGCCTCGCGCGAGGGCGGGCTGGAAGCGCTTTATGCCAAGCGTGCGGCAGCGCGCGCCGAAGGTCGGCTCTACGGCATTGGCTTCGCTGCCATCGTGGAACCTTCCATCTCCAACATGGGCTACATCTCCACCGTGCTGCCCAAGGAAGCACGGGCGAAAGCCGGTCCGAAGAATGGTGCCATCGCCGCCGCAAGTGTCAGCATCGATCCGCTTGGCGGTATCAACGTGGTGATCGCCTCGGCACCGGCAGGGCAGGGCCATCGCACCGTCTGCACGCAGGTTGCGGCTGATGTGTTCGGCATCCATCCCGATGAAGTCGCCGTCAACGTCGAATTCGATACGCAAAAGGATGCCTGGTCGGTCGCGGCGGGTAACTATTCCAGCCGCTTTGCCGGTGCCGTCGCTGGAACCGTGCACCTCGCCTGCTGCAAGCTGCGGGACAAGCTGGCCCAGATCGCCGCGCCGCAGCTCGGATGCACGCCGCAAGATGTCGTGTTTGCCGGCGGCAAGGTCTACGCGACGCAGAATCCCGAGAAACAACTCGTGTTCTCGCGCATGGCCGCCAGCCCGCACTGGGCGCCCGGCCTACTGCCCGAAGGCGTCGAGCCGGGTCTGCGGGAAACCGCGTTCTGGACTGGCGAATCGCTACAGGCACCCGACGAACAGGATCGCATCAATACCTCGGCCGCGTACGGCTTTGCCTTGGACATCTGCGCCGTGGAAGTAGACCGCCACACCGGTCGGGTGCGTATCGACAAGTACATCACGACCCACGACGCCGGCAAGATCCTGAATCCGGCGCTGGCCGACGGCCAGATTCGCGGCGCGTTCGCCCAGGGGGTGGGCGCGGCGCTAATGGAGGAGTTCCGCTATGGCGAGGACGGCAGCTTCCAATCCGGCACCTTTGCCGACTACCTGGTGCCGACCACCTGCGAGATCCCCGAACCGACCATCATTCACATCGAGACGCCGTCGCCCTTCACGCCGCTCGGTGCCAAAGGCCTGGGCGAGGGCAACAACATGAGTACGCCGGCATGCATCGGCAATGCCGTCGCGGATGCGCTCGGCGTGGACGATGTCACGCTGCCACTCACGCCCGCAAAGATCATGGAGCTGATCGGCATTGACGAACCGCCGCCGAGCAAACAGGTGCAGCAGCAGATCCAGCAAGAGCAGGGCGCACTCGCCGACACAGGCGCTGAGGCGAAGCGCGGCAAGGGCGGCAAGTCGCTCGCCGCCAAGGGCGAAGTTGTGCTGTCCGCCCCGCCCGAAGCCGTGTTCCGCGTGTTGCTCGATCCGGTGGCGCTGGCCAAAGTCATCCCGGGCTGCAATGCGCTCGAACCTGTGGGCGAGAACCGCTATCGCGCCGACGTCACGCTTGGCATCGGCATGATCAAGGCGCGCTATACCGCCGAGGTCGCGCTGTCCGAACTGCAGCCGCCGCACAGCCTGCGCCTGGCCGGCTCCGGTCTGTCGTCGGTCGGCAGCGCGCGCGGCAGCGGCCTCGTGATGCTCGAGCCCAAGGATGGCGGCACGCGGGTGCGTTACGACTACGCCGCCGAAGTCTCGGGCAAGGTCGCTGCGGTCGGCAGCCGCATGCTTGAAGGCGCGGCCAAGATGGTCCTCAACCAGTTGTTCGAACAACTCGGGCGTGAAGCTGGCGGCACTGGGGCGCAGGCTGCAACGACAACCAAGCCCTCGTTCCTCGCCCGTCTGCTCGCTTTCTTCGGAATCGGTAAATGAAGCCTCAAGCATTTGACTATGTTCGCGCCGACGGCGTCGCCGAAGCTGTCGAACTGCTCGGCAGCAGCGGCGAAGATGCGCGCATCCTCGCCGGCGGCCAGTCGCTGATGGCGGTGCTCAACCTGCGTCTGGCCCAGCCCAGCGTGCTGATCGACGTATCGCACACGGTAGACCTGAACTATGTGCGTCCTGACAACGGCTATCTGGCGATCGGTGCGGCCGCAACGCAGGGCAGCGTGGAATGGCGCAAGACGCTGACGCAGGAAGTGCCGCTGCTGGCGCAGGCCTTTCCCCATATCTCGCATTTTCAGATCCGTAATCGCGGCACGGTCTGCGGTTCGGTGGCACATGCCGACCCGAGCGCGGAACTGCCGCTGGCTCTGGTGGCGCTCGGCGGTCAGGTGGTGTTGCGTAATCGCAAGGGCCGTCGCGTGTTGGCGGCGGAGGACTTCTTCCTAGGCATGCTGATGACCGCACGCGCACCTGACGAGTTGGTGGAGGAGGTGCGCTATCCGCTGGCTGATGGACGCTTTCGCTATGCCTTCGACGAATTCTCTCTGCGTCACGGCGACTTTGCCATCGTCTCGGTGGCGTCCGTGGTCGGTCCGAACAGCATCCGCCTCGCCGTCGGTGGTGTGTCCGACCGTCCTCGCGCGAAGACCTGGGAGCGGTTGCAGGGTGCGGATCTCGAAAGCGCGATCAACGATTTCGCGTGGGAACTCGGCGCACGTGACGATCATCACGCTTCGGCGAAATTCCGGCGCCAGCTCGTGCGCCACCTGGGTAACGCCGTCATCCAAAAGGCACTGTCATGAAAAAGCATGAAAAGGGCAGTACCGTGAAAATCTGCCTCACCTTGAATGGCCGCGAACGCACCGGAAGTTGCGAGCCGCGCATGCTGCTGTCCGACTTCCTGCGCGAAGCACTCGGCGCAACGGGCACCCACGTCGGCTGCGAACATGGCGTCTGCGGCGCCTGCACCGTGCAGCTCGACGGCGTCGCGGCGCGTTCCTGCCTCACGCTCGCCGTCCAGGCCGACGGCCGCCGCGTCGATACGGTCGAAGGACTCAACGGCGGTGGTGATGGGCTGTCGGACCTGCAGGAGGCCTTCCGTCGCAATCACGCGCTGCAATGCGGCTTCTGCACCGCCGGCATCATGATGTCGTGCCAGGACTATCTGCAGCGCAAGCCCGACCCGACGGAAGCCGAAGTGCGCGACATGCTTTCCGGACACCTGTGCCGCTGCACCGGCTACACCAATATCGTCAAGGCTGTGCTCGAGACGGCTGCATCCCGCCGTGCCCGCGCCGCAGACCAAAAATAAAGGGGACATCAATGCTGGATCTTGGACGCACATTTTTGCAAAGTGTCGAACGCAGTCCGAATGCGCTGGCCATCGTCGACGGGCAGCAGCGACTGACGTATGCACAGTGGTATGAGGTCATACAGCGCACTGCCGCGGGCCTGCGCGAGCTTGGCTTCCAGCGCGGCGATCATCTCCTGGTGGTACTGCAAAACCGTATCGAGATGGCGACCCTGCACTGGGCCTGCCAGTTCCTGGGCGTGGTCGCCACGCCGCTGAACTGGCGCGCGAAGCCGGAGGAGGTGGACTATTGCGCGACCGACGCCGACGCGAAGGCCGTGGTTTTCGAAGCCGTGAGCGCGGCCGCCGTTGCCGAGAGTCCGGTGGCCCAGAAGCTGACGCGCATCGCCGTCAACGGCGCCGAAGGCGGCACCATGGCATTCGGCAAGCTACAGGAGCGCGCTCCCGAGCAGCCCATCCTGCAGGCCGAGAGCGACGACATCTCGCTGATGCTCTACACCTCCGGCACGACCGGCAGGCCCAAGGGGGTACCGCGCCGACACCGGCATGAGCGCGCCGCGGCCCTGGCCCATGTGGCACAAAACTTGTATCGCCGTGGTGAGCGCACCCTGGGCGTGATGCCGCTGTACCACACCATGGGCGTACGCTCGCTGTTGGCCATGGCGCTCATCGACGGCCTGTTCGTCTGCGTGCCGAAGTTCGACCCTGTCGCCGCATTGCGCTACATCGCCGAGGAACGCATCACCTGCCTTTATCTCGTGCCGACGCTGTATCACGACATGCTGGCCCAGCGCGAGAAGCATCCGTCGGACGTTTCGTCCGTCACCAAGCTGGGCTTTGCCGGTGCGCCCATGCATGATGCCTTGCTGCAGCGACTGAACGACACTTTCAAGCCGGAGCTGTTCGTCAACCACTACGGCTCCTCAGAGGTCTATACCTTCGCCATTGACCAGGAGGCCATGCGCAAACCCGGAAGCGCTGGCCGTGCTGGCATCAATACCCGCATCCGCGTCGTCAAGCTCAATGCCACGTCGCCCGACGATGTCGCTGCACCGAACGAAGAAGGGGAGGTCATTGCAGACCTCGCCGGCGACGAGGCCTTCGAGCGGTACTGGAACCGTCCGGATGCCAACGCGAAAGCGATTCGTCAGGGCTGGTATTTCACCGGTGACACCGGCTACATCGACAACGACGGCGACCTGTTTGTCAGCGGCCGCGTGGACGACATGATCATCAGCGGCGGCGAGAACATTTCACCGGTGGATATCGAATCGGTGCTGTCGCTGCATCCGAAGGTCGATGAAGTCGTTGTGGCTGGCCTCAAGGACGAGCGTTGGGGCCAGCGCGTGGTGGCCTTCATCAAGTGCAAGGAAGTTATCGACCCGACCGAGCTGGATGCGCACTGCAAGCAATCCGACCTGCTGAACTTCAAGCGCCCGCGCGAATACGTCTTCGTGCGCGAGATTCCGAAGTCGCCGGTCGGCAAGGTGCTGCGCCGCAAACTCGTCGCCGGCGAATATGAAGGCGTCGTACCGCCGGCCGACGCAACAACGAACACCAAGTAAGAGAAGAGGAGGCATTGAAAATGGAGGCAGCAAAACGCCCGGCCGTCGCCGGCGACCTGCGCCAATGGCTGGAGCATCTGAGCAACACGGGCCGCCTGGCAGTGCTGCGCGAGAACGTGCCGCTCAAGCATCGCCTGGCCGCCATCGCCAAGCGCCTGGACGGCAAGCAGGCCGCGTTTTTCCCCCTGCCTGACGGTCACGCGATCCCAGTCATTTCCGGTTTCATGGCGAGCCGCGGCTGGATCGCCGAGGCAATGGGCGTGCCATCGTCGGAACTGCTCGGAACCTTCCGCCGCGCGGCCGAGAATCCGCTGCCGTGGCGCGAAGTGCCGCAAGCGCAAGCCACCTGCCAGCAAGTCGTGCATCGCGAGATCGACCTGCATGCACTGCTGCCGATCCCGACGCATAGCGAGCATGACAACGGTCCCTATATCACGGCCGGCATGGTAATCGCCCGCAATCCGGTCACTGGCATTCAGAACGTCTCGATCAACCGCATCCAGGTCCACGCCAAGGATCGCATGGCGATCCTGATGCTGCCGCGCCACCTGCACGCGTTTTATCAGGAGGCGGAAGGGCGCAACCAGGCGTTAGACGTCGCCGTCGTGATTGGCGCCGACCCGCTCACGCTGCTGGCTTCGCAGGCGATCACACCGATCGACCATGACGAGCTGGAAATCGCCGGCGCCCTGCAAGGTGCGCCGCTGCCGGTGGTCAAGTGCTTGACCAACGATGTGCGCGTGCCGGCCAATGCCGAGATCGTCATCGAAGGCAAGATTCTGCCCAAGGTGCGCGAACTGGAAGGTCCTTTCGGTGAATTTCCGAAGTACTACAGCGAGCAGGAAAACCGCGAAGTGATCGCCGTGGATGCGGTCACACACCGCAACTCGCCCGTGTATCACACCATCATTCCGGCCGAGATGGAGCACCTGCTGCTGGGCTCGATCCCGCGCGAGGCCACGTTGCTCGCTCATCTGCAGCGCAGTCATCCCAACGTGCTCGATGTGCATCTGTCCATCGGCGGCGTCGGCCGCTACCACTTGTTCGTCAAGATGAAAAAGCGTCGCGAGGGTGAGGCGAAGAACGTCATCCTGGCCGCGTTTGGCGCGCACTACGACATCAAGCAGGTCACGGTGGTCGATGATGACGTCGACGTGCATGATCCGCAGCAGGTTGAGTGGGCAGTTGCCACGCGGTTCCAGGCCGATCGCGACCTGATCGTGATCTCGGGCGCGCTCGGTTCGGTGCTCGATCCTTCCACCACGGTGGGCACCGAATGGCCCAATGGCGAGCCGGCCCCAACCCATATGCAAGGTGTCAGCGCCAAGATGGGCCTGGATGCCACCAAGCCGGTGGTTTACCACGGCCACGTCTTCACCAAGGTCCGCATCCCCGGCGAGAACGAGGTTGATCTGAACGAAGAAGTGCTAAGCGGCGTTGCGGTGAACTGGAACACCCTGAGCCTCGTACGCAAATGAACTCCGCCCCGCCAAAGCGCAAGCTCATCGTCGCCATCACCGGCGCCAGCGGCGCGATCTACGGCGTGCGCATGCTGGAAATGCTGCGCGCCGCCGGCACCTGCGAAACGCATCTCGTGATGTCGTCGTCCGGTGTCATGACCGCGCAGCAGGAGCTGAACATGAGGCGTGCCGAGATCGAAGCTCTGGCCGACGTCGTGCACAACGTCAAGGACATCGGCGCCACCATCGCCAGCGGCTCCTTCCAGTCGGCGGGGATGGTGATCGCACCGTGCTCGATGAAGACGCTGGCGAGCATTGCGCAGGGTTTCGCCGATAACCTTGTCAGCCGCGCGGCGGACGTGATTCTGAAAGAGCGGCGCCGCCTCGTGCTGCTCGCGCGGGAAACGCCGCTCAACCTCGCCCACCTGCGCAACATGACGAGCGTCACCGAAATGGGCGGCATCGTCTTTCCGCCGGTACCGGCCTTCTATACGCAGCCGGAAACGCTGGACGACATCGTCAACCATACGATCGGCCGGCTGCTCGACCTGTTCGACATTCCACATGAAGGTCTGGTCAAGCGCTGGGCCGGCATGGAAAAGCGAAACAGTCACGACGAATAAGCCGGAAATGAAAATTCCAGCGGACAGCCGCCCCATCGGGCAGCGCCGCTTCAACAAGCCACCAAGGAGAACGCAATGACACAAATCAGCCATCCCGCTCAAAACCTGTTGGAGAACCTCGACGGCTTCCGCGTTGAAATCGACGCCACTCGCCAACGCGCCGACATCATCCTGCAGCGTCCGCCATTCAACATCATCTCCATGCCGGAACGTGACCAGTTGCGCCTGGTGTTCGAAGCGCTGGATGCCGACGACCGTGTCCGCGTTATCGTGCTGCGCGCCGAGGGCGAGCACTTCTCCAGCGGCGGGGACATCAAGGGCTTCCTTGAGGCCAGCCCCGAGCATGTGTCGAAACTGGCATGGAACATTGCCGCCCCGGCTCGCTGCAGCAAGCCGGTGATTGCTGCCAATCGCGGCTACTGCTTTGGTGTGGGGTTTGAAATCTCGCTGGCTTGCGACTTCCGCATCGTCACCGAAACCACGCAATATGCATTGCCCGAGCAGAAGCTGGGCCAGATTCCGGGCTCCGGTGGTTCGGCCCGTCTGCAGAAGATGGTCGGCATCACCCGCACCAAGGACATCGTGATGCGTTCGCGCCGCATCCCCGGCAAGCAGGCCTACGACTGGGGCGTCGCTACCGAGATCGTGCCGGATGCCGAACTCGAATCGGCCACCGATCGACTTGTGGACGAACTGCGTGCGTTCTCGCCGATCGCCCAGCGCACCGCGAAGAAACTGCTCAACGACACCGAGGATTCCCCGTTGTCCATTGCCATCGAACTGGAAGGGCACTGCTACAGCCGGCTGCGTTCTTCCGACGACTTCCGGGAGGGCGTGGAAGCATTCCACAGCAAGCGAGCGCCGAAGTTCATCGGTTCCTGATCACGGCCACCGACGGAACGGTCAGTGATTTGATCCGCAATGCCGCCGCAAGCCGGCGGCGTTCCGTCATTCTGCATCTGCCGATGAGCGCTCCCCGGTCGTGCCATGCACAGACCCCTCGGCTTGTTGCTGCAGACGCAGGATCATGTTCTTGGCCAGCATTGCCAGGAAGAGCTTGGTTGCCGGATTCAACGGTCGGCGCGGATGCGAGACGGCGACCACCTGCCTGATCAGGCGCGGCGAGACGATGTTGTGAGAACGCAGGCGGCCAGCAGCCAACGCCTGATGCACGGCGATACGCGGCACGATGGTTGCCAACTGGGTTTGCTCCACGAGTTTGATGGTCGCGACCAGGGAGTCAATCTCGAACTTCGGTACAAGCTCGATGGCCTCGTTCTGCGCGAAGCTGTCGATGTTGCTCCGCAGGCCATGCCCGCGGGTGGGTAGCACGAGTTGCAGGCCGAGCGAGGCGACTTGGCGCAGCGTCAGCTGGCGTGGCAGCGTCGACGCATTGCCCGCGCTGGTAATCAGCACCATTTCCTCGTCGACGATGTGCTCGACGTTGAGCGCCAGCGGCCGGCGCGGCTTGTTGACAATGGCAGCGTCGAGATGACCCGCGGTTACCGCATCGATCAACGTGGTACTGTAACCGTCCGCGACTTTCACGCTCACGTCCGGGTATTTCTGCGAGAACGCGCTGAGCGTTTCCACCAGCACGCCTTCAGTGATGGAGGCGATCAAGCCGATGTCGACGTGACCGAGAATTTCACCATCGCTGCATATCAATTGTGCGCGAGCATTTGCGAAGTCGCGCATGATCGGCAGAAAAAGACGGTACATTTCGCGAGCCGCCGCAGTCGGCACCATACCTTGCTTGGTGCGCTCGAACAACTGCTGACCAAGCTGATCTTCCAGCTTCGCAATCTGCATGCTGAGAGCGGGCTGCACAATGTTTAGACGGTGCGCCGCCTTCGTTACGGTGCCTTCCTCAAAAAGACAGAGAAAATATTGAACCTGACGAAATTCCATGACTCGTGCCAAATAATAGCGCTGCTTGCGATGATCTGATGAGGGACAAGGAGCAATGACGGGCGCTGGTTGCTAGCACAGTGATCGTGCTTCAGATAAATTCCCGACGAACGTTAAAGATTATCAACAGTGTTGATTGTAGCGGCTAGGCTACATTATTTGGCATGATGCGCGGCCACTCTGATAACTTTCTACGCTTAGAGGGATTGCTGGCGGACGCGACGCTGGACAATGTGGGATTGAAGGATGTTGCGGAGCGAAAGTGGTAAACCCGCAAGCCCAAAATGCGGATTCTATTCGCATAATGTACATTATGTTAAATTACGAAAGTTAGCGAACACAAAGTGGACTAGCGAAACCCGTTTGTGGACAGCAATAATAGTCGGCGGACACAAATTAGGTTAACAAAACCCGTTTTTGGGACACAAATGTGCGACTTCAGCCAATTTGCGGATTCGCAGCAATTTTCTGTCTTGCAAACGGTGACTCGCAGAATCGTGGCAAATTTGTGTCCATCTAGGCAGGTGCTGTTGTTACGTCGATCAATGGTATTTGGAGTTTCCCTACTGTTTCCCTGGCGCGTGGATGGTCCGCAGCAGCAGCTCTAGCGAACCAATGCTGGTGATCCCTTGGTGCCGAGAGGCAGATCGGTCAATGAGAACTGCCCGAATGCCTGCGGAATTGGCACCTGCGTAATCACCGGCGAGCGAATCCCCCACCATTACGGTGTGCTGGACGTCAACCCGAAGCTCGTCGCATGCCCGTTCGAACATTCGAGAATCTGGTTTGAGCCATCCGGATTCAAATGACCAGATGCAGGTCGTGGACGTGATGGGCAAACAATCGAGTGCCGGTTGTGCGTACGGGCTCGTCAAATTGGACACTAGCCCGATCTTGACGCCCCTTGCTGCAAGGACTCGTAGGGTTTTGTCGGCATCGGGAAATAGCCTGATACTCGCCAGTTCGATCTGCAAGTCCCTTTCGAGTGAGGCCAACATGTCGGCGCCGGCATGGACGTGATTGGCCATATCCTCAAGCGTCATGCGACGCGTCATCACCATTTCAAGCGCTGCGCGCGGATCTGGTGACAGCTTCGCCAACTTCAAGAACGGGTGCTTTCTCCGACCGACGTTACAGAGGGTTCCGTAGACGTCGAAAAGCACGGCGTCGATTGTCGCGGAATGCTCTTGCGGTGCAATTGGCATGATCGGCGTCCGAAGGTCTGCGGGCGAATCACAAAGACCGCGTGACATGTTCATGTGGGCATACCAGCCCATACTTGTTTCGAATCTATCTCCCTCTCCCCTGCCCGCTGCATTTCCGAACCTTACGCCTCGCTCGTCCGTCGCAAGGCTAACGCCACAGGTGTGAAATTCTAGCGAGTTCTTTTAGCAGTCTTTCGGCGGGAAGTCTGCCACGAGGTCCCAAGTATGCCAACGTCGAGGATGGAATGCTGTAAGGCTTGCCAAAGAGTGCCCAGTTGTTTCCCCCAGCATCTTCGACCTGTTGCAAAAATGTGTTCGCCAATCGCCGGGCACCTGCATGCAATAGTTGCTCGGCTGTGTGAGCATCCGATACTGCGGTCGCCAATGACGCCGCATCGCGGAACGCCTGCCGTGCGATCTGTTGAATCCCCACGAGACCCGTGCCAAGAAGGGGTTCCGACGTGGGATTGGCAGGCGCTTCTTCAACCGTCCACAAGTCGTCCGACGAAGTTTGGATGGCCATCAGACCGACCCAGTGGCTCAGCATTTCGGCTAATGGCGGCACCACATAGACGATCTGACGATCGGGCAATCTGCGCCGAACTTTGAGCACAGTTTCATGCGGCTGAATGGAGAGGTCCGCGCCTGATAGTGCTTGAGCTTCGGGCAGGCTTAGCGTCCCGTAAAAGCAAAGCGATATCAGGAGTTCACGTCGCAACCCTTCCGGCGTGCCATCATTCTTAATCGCCTGCCAGAGATAGGCCATTGCAGAGGAACCAATAGGCTCGCTGCGAATTTGCTTTACGCTCCCTGCGATCAGCGGGTTGGCAAGGGCCAGCGGCCCGGTTTGATACGGACGGATTTCGTGACAGTTCGTGGCATACTGAATGCTGCTTAACCATTCGTAGAATAGGCGGACTGTGACCATTGTCGTGCGAATGCTCGATAGCGCGAGTGGGCCACGAAATGGTGCCCATTGTGCATCGGTGCCGTTGCCCATGATCCACAACGCCCGTGGATTGGGCTCCAGCAGGAAGGCCTCAAATGCATCAAAATCACTGCTGTCAAGCGAACTCATGGCCTTGCCACGTTGCACGTAAGCCCAATTTACAATTTTTTCGAGGGCGCGTTTGTAACTCGTGGCGGCTGCGGGATGATCCCGAAATGTATCCAACCACGCGTTGATGGCCTGCAGGTCATTTTGCAACGGTATCGACGGACCTTCCGGCGCGCGGAATGTGCCATCATGACCATCGAGTTCGGGCCCCGGATGCAAAAGCGCTAGGCGTTGCGGGCGATCCAGCTTGGTAGTGGACGCGGTATTTCGTTCCTCCACGCTCGTCGGTGGTGCGCTGATCTCGCGGTCTGTGCATTCAAAGTGCCTCGATAGGCGTGTGGCAACCGTCGGGATCGCGGCGACAAGCCACGATGCTAGATGAATCCATGTGTCATAGCCTTCGCCCGCGCAAACGAAGGTCCAGATCTGGGCCGCCATGCCGGGCGAATCCGATTCATACGCGTAGTTCAAGTGACGCGGCCACGGCGGATTTGCCGAATTGAGTTTCGGGCGAAATTCATTGAGCAGCTCCATCCATCGAGGGTTGCGGGGGCCTGGCGAATCCAGTGTTTTGATCTGGCTTTGCCAATGCACGCACACGGCGTAGTCAGCCAGAAAGCTCATTGCACAGTATGCGACCCATGTTTCCATCGTCACGATAACGTCGACCGGCCATGAAGCCATTCGACTGCGCAACGACGTCAGTGGCTTAGGCGCGCGTACGTCACGTGCTCTTTCGAATCGCTGTCGCCACAGAATATAGGCGCTGAGCTCAGGCGGCTCATCAGGAGGCGAGACGAGCATTGCGCCATCTTCATGTTGTTCGAGCCATCGCGTGACGTAGCTCCGATTTGATGCATCGCCACCGAGCCCGAGCGAGTTCCACAGCCAGCGGCGAAAGGCACGAAACAACGACACCATGTGTTTTTCGCGGACGTTGACCTGACTGAAGGTCAAGGGGACAGAAGACCGCAAGCTGCCAATGACGGCGATTTGTCTTGAGGGCGCTAGAAGCGATGCGGGCGTCCGTGACCCGCGGATGTGATTGAGCGCGTGAAATACCGATATCCTTCGCTCTCGCTCAACGTCCGAGAATGAACAAGACCAATTGGATTGATTTGGCCACGTGAGGCTTAGCGCGGAGAGCTCCGTTAGCCAGCGTGTCAACGACACATATTCAGTCTCTGCAACAACAATGTCGGATAATGCGTTTCCCGTTGATGTTGGGCCCCAAGCGGCGCCGTACCAATGACCGCATGACGGGCAACTGAACGGTGCATCAAAAGTGGCATGCGTCAGTGCATATCGTGGCGTGCGAGCGCCACACTGAGGACAGTTTGAGCGTAGCGTATCCCCATGGATCGGGCATTTCTCCAGCGCTTCAATTTGACAGGCTGCATGATGAAACCCGAGGCTCAGGCAGGTCGGGCAAAATCTGAGCGCCTCGTCGCTGGCGAGCCCGCTTGCCCAGCGACCGGGTTCGGACTGTAGCACCCCGTCACGAATTTGCCGGATCAGGGCGCTTTCGGACTTGCGTTGCGTCATCCACTCCCCCCACAGCAATTCGCGGGGATGGCGCCGAGAGTAATCGTTGGGGGCAAGCGGTCTGCCGAATACGCCGGCACACAGTTCCGCGGCGCCCATGGCATTCGCAATCGCAAGCTTCCCCAAGCACGCATAAGCGCTCTCACCTACGACAAACCACGCTGGCGCCCAGGCCAACCCGTCTCGCAGCGCACCGTGTGCTGCCTGGCCGCCGCGTGAGGTCATCAAGAGATTCATAGACCCGCCGGATCTTGCGAGAGCGTCGCCTCGAAGCCGCTGCGTTGTACCGCCTGGATCCATGCGTCTCTTGATGCCTGGAAATCTCTGCCATCGTCGTCCATGTGGGTGCACAGGAAGTCACGAATGGCCCCTCCGACCCATTTCATGCCGATTTCTGCGTCGTGGCCCGTGCGGTGGTTGCCAAAGGTGGCGAAAGCATCCCAGCATGCCGGTGCCTCACGCTGTATGCGCCAGCCGGCATCGTAGGCGCGCGGTAGGAAGAAGGAGGAGATGCATACCCCGCTGCGCGACGGAAATTCAAAGATGTCTGGATCGTCATAGCACTGCAGCGTTACAAGAAGATCCTGTTCCGAACGGACGCCATGAAATGCATAGGGCGAGAGCAGAAACCTGCCAATTAAGTCGGTTCGTTTCGCTGTGCGCAGCTCGGTTCGCAGCGTGTGGAGCTGGTGGTGACCGAACAGCACCACCACGAGGGAGATGCCCTGGCGCGTCAAGTCGTTGGACAAATCACGCATGTGCGTGAAATCCGCCGTTTTCCAGTTCTGAGCTTCGTCGACAAACAGCAGAATCCGGTCGCTCGCGTTCGTCTGCGCGGCCGCGAGCATCAGCGAAAAAACACGGATCCGGCGTGCAATTGCGGTCCCCGTGTTTGGGCTACCATGGCCCAGATCCAGCAGGAGATCGGTGTATAGGGCGCGCTCGGTGGGATGGTCGTGCTCTTTCGCGCTCACGCGCAACCGAGGAACATTGGCGAAATGCTGTGTGACAGTGGTATCGATCAGGTTGATGGCGAACGTTTTGCCAAACCGTGATTCGGCAACGAAGCATACCCCCGATTCATAATGAATCAAGGCGTCTTCCACAATATCGAATGCCTCCTTGATCGCGGGCGTCGGCGCGATGACTTGGTCCTTGATCAATGGATGCACGTTTAGCTTTTCGTCACGGAGCTGAAGCAGCTCGGGCAAAGTCATTCGTGGGCCTTGCGGTGGTTTCGTCGTTCTCATGATCTGTCTCCTAGCGCCCTTTCCACACCACTGGTTTGAGTCGATGTGTCAGCGAGCGAATGTGTGGCACTCGTGCAGGTCGCTTCGGCGCTGCTGTCGCGTCGATGGTGACGCCGCTCTCACGTGCCAGATTGGCAAGCTTGGTCGCGTCGCGAGATATCTTGGTTGGACGCTTGCGTGATTGTTCTTCGATACGTGTGGCTAGCGCTCGTGCAACTTCCTGCATGGGATCGTCATCTGGTGCATAGCGGTGCTCGTTGGCCTGAATCGTCCTCCGCATCTCCAGCGTGTGGGCATGTCGCCCCCACCCTGCGTGCAGTATTGTCAATCCGCCAAGCGCAAAGCCATTGCTTAGATAGGCGTCGCAATTGCGCGCATCGCGCGGCACATGCACCACAATCCTCTTGCCGATTAAATGCCACGCGCTTTGCAGGTTCTCGTTGCTGTAACGTGCGCCGCCAAATTCGACATAGGGTCGCCTGCCCTGCTGTATCGAGCCACGGACGACAGGCGTGACGATCTCCACACCCAATGCGGGCGAGTTCCACGAGGGCGTGGGCAGGGCGGGCAGCAAGGGGCCATCGAACCCACGTTGAGCGAAGGCACGAAGCACCTCTAGTGGTGACTGTCCTCCGAGCGCCCGATGGGGGGTAGCGTTGTAGTTGGCACACAGTACGTCCGCGAGATAGAGCAGTTGCTGGTACGTAATCCCCAGTCGGCTCGCGGTACGCACCGGATCACGTGCACGCGTGTCGCCCGGATGTGACCCGGTTGTTGATGGCAGGCGATGGAAGCCTCGCGTTTCCAACGTTTTGAACCAGCGCTCAAGCAGCGCGTTGTGTCCCCAATCGGCGAGTCCCCCATACGCGATGATGCAGCCGAGCCGACGACGCAGATGCTCCGCGATAACGTGGCTGTAGTGCTGCACCGCATTGTCCAGGTTCAGCACACAAGGGCTGCACTGGGCCAATTCGGGAATGAGGCCGGAGGGAAATCCTGCGCCTTGGGCATACTTGACGCCCAATATAGACGCCTCCATCGGCTGCCACGGGACGTTTGCCGCAACGAAGGCCGCTTCTATCGTTTGGGCGGACGGCTGCGTGGCAATGGCAATAGCGTAGCCCAAGACGCACCTCGAGTAACTGTCCAGATAGGCAATAAGCCATAGGCGCTCGATGGGCACGAACTGGGGACCTACCGGGCCGGTAATCTCCAGCGTGCCGATGCAATCAATTTTGTGCGCATCACACTGTGCAATGTCAAAGGGTGCCATCGCACAAATCGGAGAGCGGCGGGCGGTACCAAAGCGCAGTTTGTAAGCGGCATTCTCGCCGAATCGGGCGTCGACGGCGCCGTGCGGCGAGCGCTGGACAAGCTGAGTGACGTAGCGTGCCACGGATCTGCGCCCTTGGCTTTTCGTGTTCAGGGGGTAACTCCGCAGGGAGATGCCAGCGTCGAAACACCAGCCGCAGAGCCGCGTCCACGCTGTTTTTGCCGATACCCTAGCTTCGGCGACCTCCCCAGTAATGCGTCGGCCGAGAATGAGCGCGTCGAGTTTGTCTCGAATCTCAGGGTGCTCAGTCAGAAATTGCGTGAATGCGCCCGCGTGTCCGCTCCTGTCGGCGGGGCCCGGGAGTGATTTGTTTCGGTGGTAGCCGCATGTGCGCGCCCCGCAAAGCAGCCCTGCCCAGCCGTACAGACGCCCATCGTCGGCTAGTGTCACGCACCGATTGAGTTGCCGTATCAACACACTGCGAGACACCTGCGCGATCTGTGCGGCGCGAGTGAGGTGGCCGGTTTCCAGATAGAACGCGATGCCGGCTGACAAGCGTTCGAAGCGATCTCGCACAGCATCAGTGAGCTGACTCGAGTCCACGCGTCGCCAGTCTTCGGTGTTGCGCCACTCCCATGGGAGGGTCCGGGCGGTCAGTGGCCTGCTCACGACGGCACTCCCGCGCGCACAAGTTCGGTGCGCAGCGAAAGCGGCTCGTTGCCCAATGCGAGCGCGAGGCATCCGCTTTGAACGAGTCGAAACGCCGCAGCGATGTAAGTGTCACCCCGGCCAACTTCGTCCAACCGTGCGACATCCTTTAGCGAGATGGCATGCCCCGTGTCGAGCAGTGCCCCGACGGCCATGGATTCATGCGTCAATGGTATGCCGCGATACAGTGCAAGCCAGTGAATAATGCGCAACCAGTTGTGAAGATGTGCGCTATCGGCATGTAGGTCGTGCTCACGCAGGCGACAGTGCTGGGCCTCATATGCTTGGGCAAGTCGCGCGCGGGCTTGCTCTTTTGCCGGGTCAGTTGCTTCCCCCAGGCAACGCCACTCCCACGTCCCGTCGTGTCGGCGTACTTCCGCACACCAGGCGATCAATGAGCTGGGTGGGTCAGTCGATAACTGACGCGGCGCGGGCGCGTAGTTCACGGAAACGATGTCCGGCGTCGACTCAGCCAGTACAAAGTGGGCCAATTCCAGCTTTCCACTCAGTGCCCAGTCGCGATCCGATTTTGGACTGTAGACGTAGCAGAGGTTGGCTTTGCGATGCCCGCGCTTGTCGTACGCGTCGGCCAGTGCCGCGCGCATGCGAGTCCCTGGGCGTGCGTTGGCCGTGGGCTTTGAGGTAGTGCTGGACATGGCGGGTCTCCCACGCTCAGTGGCGAGACGCACGTCTCATGAAGGTCGTACCACAGCGCTCCCCACGTGACGAAAGCAGGATGCACCAATCCAGCCTTGACATGGCCGCCTATGCGACCTATGTTCAAAGTGAGTGCCCCACCGGTCAAGGGGGTGTGCTAGCGGTAATCAACGGGTTCTGTCGCGCCAACGGCAGAGCCCGTTTGTATTTTCATGTTGGCGCTCGTATGCGTCTCCTTTCGGATCGTTGTGATCCGCTTCCTATATCGATAGGTCGTAACTCGCGCAAGGTCAAGTCCGGCGCTCGGTTGTGCGACTCGGTTGTGCCATCCAACAAGCCGCGAACGCGGGCTACAGGTGTTCGCCAAACGCCTTGTCCATGTCCTCAGCCCGCTTGCGTCTCTCGGGGTGCAAGTATTGTGAGGTGGTGGCCAGGCTCGCATGCCCCATCTGGTCTTTCACCACGTCGAGCGCAGCACCCCGCGCCACGGCGTGCGTGCCAAAGGTGTGCCGCAACCAATGGGGGGTGGCTTGGCGGATCTGATGGGCTGCCCCTGGATTGACCGTTTCATAAACGCTTGCCGCCTCAGCAAGCGTTTGGCGAAGCATATGGGCGAGTCCATTGGGTGACAGGGGCTGACGTGGATGGCGCTGCGCGTCCTTGCCCAGGCGGCCGATGAGCGGGACATCTGGATCGATGTGGTCTGCCACGTCCCCCATACCACGCTGCGCAAGATAGCGTTGCAGCATTTGCACCAAGGTCGTAGCCAACTCGACCACCCGCGTATGCTCACCTTTGCCCGTGACGACCAGACGCCAGCGCATACCGAGCCCGTCGAGGTTCTCGCATGACAAGTCCCGCACGCGTGCACTGGCAAGCTCAGATAACCGCAGGCCAGTGGCATAGGCAAAGCGCAGCACGAACTGACGGCGTTGGGCTACCGGATCGGCGGGGTCGAGCCGGTCTAGGTAGTCCTTGAGCAATCCCCAGTGGCCCTGGGACAGACTGCGATCGCGGTTAGCGCCACGATGCGGGTGCCCCGGTTTCGGTTTGGCGATGAGCAGCCACGGGTTGTAACGCAGGTACTGCACCGCCATAAGCCAGTTGGTCATGCGCTGCAGCACCGTCATCGACAGGCGAATGCTCGCCGGCGCGAGTGCGCTTGCGAAGGGGCGCCACGTGGCGCTGTAGCGAGGCAGGTGTCGTGATGCAATCCAGTGTGGCGGGGGCGCGGCGAGAAACTCTCGGTAGGCCGCGCAATCCTGCACGTCCACATCGGACAGCGCCTTACCCCGCTCGAACCAAGCCCAGTTCAAAAAGCGCTCGGCGTGACTGCGATACGAGCGCCACGTATTGCCACCGATCGGGTGCAGCGTGGCGAGCCAGGCCTGCACGGCGCCGAGATCGTGCGTGACAACGAGCCGACAAGTGCTCCCCATCAAGCGATTGTGACCATCTTGTCCGTCCAATCCCGTCGGGACGCTCAGGAACTCAAGGGGCGCTACACCGCCCAGTTGCGGTCGTAACAAACGCTGCACGTCAAGCCCCGCAGCGCGGCGCGGCACCAAGGCGTAGGCAGGTACGCTCTGTCCTAGCGAGCCCTCGTGGGCGTCTAACCATCGCTGCAGGCGACCGGCTGCGACCGGCCCCAAGCGGTGTACGCGGGCGTGCCAGCTCGGTCCATGCGTACGAATAAAGGCAATCAGATCCAGCAGCGAGAGGATGCCGGCGGCCTCCAGTCGCCCGGCAATCGCTCTATGGAACCAGCCGCGCACGTGGTGATGCACTTGTGGCTTGACGGCCAATAACTGCTGCAGGCGGGCCAGCGCTCGCAATTGGCCCGCCCGCAAGCGGTCGTTGCGCGCTTGACGCCGGTCGGTGCGCACCTCCGGGTGCGCTTCTTGAAAGAGCGCCAGCAGCTCCTTTTGACTAAAGCACTCGTAGGGATCGTAGGCTTCGGCAAAGGCTTCCAACGTGGGCACGCAGCTCGCGGATGCCGCATCACCGGACACCAATGATGGGCCGATGAGCACTTGTGGTGCGATGCCGAGGACTCGTGCACCGGTGTAGTCCCGCTCGCGGCGTGCGGCGGTGACCAATTGCTCACGTATCCAGCGCAGCGTCGTTCGAGCCCGGCGCAGATCGAGGCCGGTCTCCAGGTACTGGTCGGCCAAACGCTCGAGCGGCAAGCCTTCCAGATAACCCCGGAAGAACGCGAAGTGTTCGAGGCCGAGGTGCTCGCGGGTGGCCGGAAACGGGACGGCGCGTCCCTCGGTGCTGATGAAGGCGACGTCCGCCACGTCGGATGTGTGGGGTTTGGCGTGGTGCATGGTCTTGCGCGGATTAGCTGTGTTGCGGGGGCGCTCCCCCAACTCGTGCGTGACTCACGGGGCCATCGCACGACGACGCCCTACCCGGCTAACCAGGGGGTGCCGCGCAGAACGCCGCTAGGGCGTTGATTCGCAAGAGGATAGCGCTCGGACCTTGCGCCGGTGTCAGATTTATTCGACAAAATCCGCACTGATGCTTATGGCACTAATCATCAGTCAATTTTGAGAAATATTTCCAATGGATGTTCTGACCCCCGATGGGCTTGGGCGTGATCTCTCGTGGAGGCATTGGCGCGTTGATTACTTCGGCTGAATCAGGTTGCGAGCGAGGGCCCGGGCGCAAATTTTGATGATCGCAATATCGCCAACGCTATGCATAGGCCCCGCTCTGCATCCGTGCCAGGAGTGCCGACAAAAGCTCCTGCCCCAAAATCGTGTCCGAAAATTCCGCGGGACACCTGCCGCCAAGTGCCGGGGTTGGTTGCTGTAACCACTGGCCGGTCCAACGAGCCGGATCGAACCCGTCTGCCTGCCCCGACTGGACAACCATGGCCTCAACTTGCCCGATTAACCGGACAAGGCCAAGGACACGTTCGGCCTGGTCGACGGACAGGTGCTTCCGTTGCTTCACCTTGCGGTCGATTGCGGATCGAGAAAATCCTAGCGCCTTGACGAGGAATTCCTTGCTGATGTGCATGCGGTTTGCCACGCGCGGCACGTCACTTGCTCGCACGCCGTTCCTAATTCGTAAAACACGCTCATGTATCGTGGCTTGGTACATTTCCCGAGCCTCGGAGATGATGGACGTTGCGCGTTTGCCTCCCCTGTTACCCCTAGGGGAATTCTACGTTGCAGGGGCTGCCATTTTGTCTTACAGGGCGAGATACATGAACATGGCGAACACAAAGGCGATGGCAATCACACCCCCCCAACATTTCTGCGCTCCGGGACTTGATTGATTAATCGCGTCCGCAAGGTGGCTTCTTCTACGATACCTTCGACGTGCCATTTGCAGTGCGCTCCAAGGTGTCAGTTGTAAAAACTGGCGACGTGCCAACGATTCGATATTGGCAGTCTACCGGCGAGCGTGTGTAAGGACTTTACGCCACCTCCGTGCAGAATGGGGCTTGAAGCCTAACCCATTGAAACATCAATCTTGTCGCCAACAGCCCACCCGATTGCTTTCAAGACCTCGGCAAGCGGTCGACGCGATACATCAGCAATGCCGTCGGGAACTGGAACAAGACGTGTTCGGCACAGCCGACGTATGGAACGTAAGGTAACTGGCCCATGGGGATGTTCGCAAGTTCATTGTCGGAGTCTGACAGGGTGGGCTATGACGCAAAAATTTTTTCCGAACCCGTCGCCTACGCTACCTATTCCTCATCGACACCTTGATGCATTTCGGTAGGCAGTCGGTCAAACGCATCGAAACGTGGCGAATCGACTACCAATCGGCTCGACCGCATAGCGCCTTGGGGCAACTGGCGCCGGCCCAATTCCAGCACTGCATCAACCGAAATCTGGCCAGCCGGCCAACTTACGAATGGTGTACGCGGCAGGGTAAGGTCAAAAGGGTGCGAGGACTTGGCCCACCAACTCGCGGTCTACACCGCGGAAAATGACCGACAAGGCCTCGTCGCTGGAGCAAGCTCTGGCTTGACGTCGCCGAGAAGGTCTGAACCGGCCTATGGGGATTTTCTGCTGCCGCGATAGCCTGGATTACTGGTCGTAATCGACGGATTATTTTGGGACGTATATCGAGCAACAAATGGCTCGTTCGAGATCCCCACGCTGGGAGCCTCGACAGGAAACGAAACCTCTCGTACTGGATCAAGTTTTTGGATGAGCGTTAGTATGGCTTGGCCTTCTCCGCACGGCATTTCTCGAGCTCACGCGACAGTGCATCAATCTCCGACTGCATGTTGGCTGCTCGCTTGAGCAGTTGCCCCACCCGAAACCAATACTCATCACCCAAGTCGCCATCCGCCGAGGCGAGTTCGTGCAACTTGCGAAGTGCAATGGCCAGATCGATCTGATTCTCCGAAGACATCGACATGCTCCTTTTTTCGGCCCACATGCTACGTTCCCGTGCGAAATTCGGGTGGCGCGCACTTACGAGTTTATGTTCTCAGACCAGCTTGCCTGCCTCGAGTTTGAACTCTCGGTCGAGCACTCTTCTCGTTCCCAACGGCCATCTCCGATTTCGCCTTCACATTTTGACAAGGTGTTTTTGCAAACGGTAGCAGCCGAGTGTGGTCGATGTGATCTGCTCGGCTAAATCCGAACCAGTTTGACTGTTGGTTTTCAGGCAAAGCATCGCGCACACCGCCGGAACCACGGATTTGGCCATTTGGCCGCGACGCTTCCAACGGCGTGGTTTTCCCAGTCGCCATAGACGATCCGAGAGCGATTTAACCAACAGACTTGCCGCTACCCGCAGCATCCGCACTGCTGCTGGATCGGCGGACATTTGACCGAGCCGAACGAGCAGAAGACGCAACAGTCACCGGAGTTGGGGCGCAGCAGCATCATGCAGTGACTGCACTCGTAGTAATACTGGCAGGCGTTGGTGGGCATGGTTTCGTGTTGGGCAAAACCGCAATGCGGGCAGGTCAACAAGGACTCGAGGATGACGGCGTTCATCGCGGCCTCACTTGCGAACGGCGGACGGATAGCCCGCGTTCCCCGTCGCTTGCGTCAACGCCTGCGGCTGGGCCTCGTCGGGATCGTAGGTGACGGTGGCGGTCTTCTTGTCGAAATCGACCTTGACGGTGCTGACACCGGTCACCCGCTTTAATGACTTCGTGACCGTTATCGGACACAGATCGCACGTCATGTTCTGCACGTCAAGCGTGACCGTCTCCGGCGCGCCAGCCAGTGCCGCCAGAGGCAAGGCCGCGAGCACGGTCATCAGCAGTTTGCGCATGGAAACTCCCTTTCAGTTCAGTAGAGCAACGGTGCGAGCCAAGGCACGGCCAAGAGGCCGAGCAGCAAGAGGGCAATGATCCAGAACACACGTCGCTGACGATGGATCGGACGAAGATTTGCGCAGGGCATGTCGGGCGCGCAGACCTGCGGCACCCCATAGAGCTTGCGGAAGGCCAGCCCGAGAAACAGCAGCGTCAGGCCGATGAAGAAGGGCCGGTACGGCGCCATCGCCGCCAGGTTTCCGATCCATGTGCCACCGACGCCAAGTGCGAGCAGCACAAGCGGACCGACACAGCATACCGATGCGCCCACGGCGGACAGCACGCCCGCAATGAGCGAACCTTTCCCGCTGAGTCGCGCCATACGCTTCTCCTTGAATTAGTTTGCGTTGGTGATACTCTAAATCCCGTACTTAAGTACGGAGTCAAGGAGACATGTCGTGGCAACACTGAGTATCGGCAAGTTGGCCGAGGCTGCCGGGGTGAACATCGAGACGATCCGGTATTACCAACGGCGCGGCCTGCTGGAGGAACCACCCAAGCCGCCAGGCGGGCATCGTCGCTATTCAGCAGAGCAGCTCAAGCGGGTGCGCTTCATCAAGCGAGCGCAAGCGCTGGGTTTCACGTTGTCTGACGTTGGCGGCCTGCTGGCGCTCGATGCAGCGTGCGCCTGTAAGGAGACGCGGGCGTTGGCCGAGCGCAAGTTGGCGCTCATCGAGCGGAAGATAATCGACCTTGCCGCAATGCAAAAGGCGCTGGGCGCGCTGGTGCAGCAATGTGATGCGGGTGGCGGCGGGCCCAACTGTCCGATCATTGATGTGCTGGCTGGAGAATGAGCCTGAGCGCGCGAGTCCGTCGCCCCGCTGCCGCCGAGGGTGTGTTGATTGCCGCGCGCATGCATCGCTGTCGCAACTGTTCGACGCGTTGTTATGGCGGTGGCCGAGGCAGACCTGCAATGGAACCGCGTTGTCCGCACACTACGCATTTCCCGGCAACGCCACCGGCTGTGGATGTCAACGCCACGCAATGTGCAACGGTCTATAGTTCAAATGTGCAATTAAGGGACGGACCGTCCCGGGCGGTTCCCGAATTTTGGCGGGTCGACATGATGATTGCGATCATCATCTGCAAAGTGTGGCTGGTGCTGCTGCTCGGGGCAATTCCTTCCGAACCGACAGTACCGGGTGCCGACATCGGATCAGCCACGTTTTCCGGCGTCGTTGCCGACATGCCCCGCTAGCGCGAATTCAAAGCGTCCGGAGCAGACTCTGGACACCCGCTTCGCCTTCCAATCTCTCCACGCTCGTGCTGCCGTCGGGGTCATTCCGCTCACGGCAGCCCCGCGCTTGCCATGAACTGCTTTCACGGCCATAGGATGCAGTTCAAAGTGTCCGAGTGCGCCAGCGCGGTACAAACATCGGCACGCGCTCGCGGTAGTCCGCATACGCCCGCCCAAAACGCTCCATCAATCGAGCCTCTTTTCGCGTTGCTAGGCGCACATAGGCAAACACGATAGCCGGGGCCAGTCCCAGCGTGAAATGAGGGGTATACGGATTCTGTGGTTGGTTTCGGCTTGTGCGGCGCAGCAGTGGCTGAAGTGGGGCGATCGTTGATTCCGAGGGCACAAAACGGCCATTAGCGACCGCCCGCGAGCACTGCAACGGAGACATCCGAATGTTTCCTCCGTAATGCCAAGCTGGCATTCCATTCGAAAGCACCACACCCGGCAGGTTGAAATTTTCTGGCGCGAAGCGTCGCACTGGCAACGCTCCATTCAACCCTCGTTTGATAGAAACGTATACCCCCGTACCCTATATGTAGTAAGATAGCCCCCTACACTATTTGGGGGCTGGCCGTGAGCCATACGATTCGCGAAAAGCAGAAGCTGCTCAACCGGGTTCGCCGTATCAAGGGCCAGGTCGAGGCCATCGAGCGAGCACTTGAAGAGGAGCGTGGATGTATGGATGTGCTTCAGCTCATCACTAGCAGCCGGGGTGCAATGAACGGGCTGCTCGCGGTCGTTCTCGAAGACCACATCCGCACGCATCTCGTCGACGCAGAACCGCACGACGACGAGCACGGCAGCGGCACCGAGCAACTGATCGAAGTGGTGCACAGCTACTTCAAGTGAGAGAGATATGAGCAAATTTGAGGACGCCGCTTTCGGGGCGGGACACGATCACATTTTTCTGGGCGTAGCCCACGAAGACAATGAGCGCAGAACCTGGATGGTGATTGCGCTGTGCAGTGCGATGATGGTGGCTGAAATTGTCGGCGGGAGTCTTTTTGGCTCTCTCGCACTCGTCGCCGACGGTCTGCACATGTCAACGCACGCTGGAGCGATGCTCATCGCCGCTTTGGCTTATACGTACGCCCGCAAGCATGCTGGCGACTCCCGCTTCGTATTTGGCACCGGCAAGCTGGGAGATCTCGCGGGCTTTACCAGCGCCATCGTACTCGCGATGATCGCGCTGCTGATCGCGTACGAAGCTGTTTCGCGCTTTCTCTCGCCCGTGCCCATCCACTTTGGTCAGGCGATCCCCATCGCCGTACTTGGACTGCTGGTTAATCTTGCGAGCGTCTGGCTGCTAAGCGGCGATCACCACGGCCATGGACATAGCCACGGGCATAGTCATGGCCACAGTCACGAGGAAGAGGTGCATCGCATCTTCGGTAGCGCCGGCGTATTCGCCTTATCGGTCTTCGAAGACGGGGTGCCGCCTGTCTTCCGCATTGCACCAGAAACGGACTCTTCGAAGCTCAACGCCGATGCTGCTTCGGTTACGACGATCCGCCCCGACGGCACGCGCCAGACGTTCGCACTTGTCGATCGCGGTGGCTATCTGGAGTCGAAGGACCACATTCCTGAGCCCCATGCATTCAAGGCCGTTGTCCGCCTGCCCGATGGTGAACATCAAGTCTTGTTCGAAGAACACGAGCACGCCGATGCTCAGGATGGAGCAAACCGTGACCACAACATTCGCTCGGCCTACATTCACGTGATTGCCGACGCGGCGGTTTCCGTGCTGGCGATCATTGGACTGCTGCTTGCGCGTGCTTTCGGCTGGGTCTGGATGGACCCACTTGCGGGTGTGATCGGCGCACTGGTGATTGCGAACTGGTCGTGGGGCTTGATGCGCGATACGGGCGGCATCCTGCTCGACATGAATGCGGACAAGCGTATGTCCGAGAACGTCCGTCATGTCATCGAAGACAACGGCGATACCGTGCTCGATCTCCATGTCTGGCGCGTCGGTCCGGGGCATATGAGCGCGATCGTTGCGGTGGCCACCGATGAATCGCGGCGCAACCCGAGCTTCTACCGCGCAGCACTCAAGCGCTTCAAGGGACTGTCGCATGTGACGGCCGAAGTGAACCCGACCCGCGCAGTGGCCTGAGTGATGCCAGTCAAATCGCCATGCATCGATGTCTGTGCGTTCGATGGCAAGACCGGGCTTTGCATCGGCTGCTTTCGGACGCCCGACGAAAGCAGCGGCTGGAAGAAAATGACGACCACCGGCGTCATCAGATACTCAATGAGAAGACCCGGCGACAGGCGAAGGTAGCACGTGAGGTAAAGGTCGCTGAGGTGAAAAGCTGAAGGAATAGACGCGTTCCCCGGCACTGCCTGGGGGGGCGGAGTGCACCGTACTGCGGACGTTTGAGCGGGGAGCTTGTCACTGGCAGAAACGGCCTAGGGTGTGAGGAAACGCCGATTGATCCGCAGCATACGCGGCGGCCTGCGAGTCCTGCCTTGTTTTACTGTTTCCGCGGTCAATTCGGTGACGACGATCTGCTGAACGGCTCTGATGCCCTCCGCACCGTCGTCTTCGGTCCGCTCGGAAGGCGCAAAGGGCGGGTGCTTACGCACCCGTCAGCCGCATTGCTTTCATCGTTTTCGAGAACCCCAGTGTTTTCAGCACTCGCTTGAGGTTGTAGGCGAGCACATCCAAGCTCATCTCGGTGCCCACGTTGGCCAGCCTGCGTGCCAGGAAGTGTGTGTAGCCCATCCAGTGCTTGAACGTCCCGAAGACATGTTCGACCGGTTCGCCTGCGTACTGTCATCGCATCCGGAGTCTTGTCGAGCTAGCGTTGGACGGCTTCAAGCACAGTCTCATGCTCCCATCGGGGGATTCGTCGTTCGGGGCTCGGCGTGCACTGTGACTTTATCGCGCATTGAGAACAGGCGCTGCTCCAGTAGCGGCGCAGTTGCAAACCGTTTTCCCCCGGCTAAGGATTAGTTATCGATATATGGACAGCGCCGAACTCTCATGATTGCGTGCATGTGGAGGCTCGAATGATGTCCATGGGCGTCGCCGAATGAGTTGCTGAATGGAGGCATGCGGTGGTGCGCAACATTGGGCTCGTGAACTGACCAAACTGGGACATCAGGTCAGGTTGCTCTCACCGAGATTTGTGAAGGCATTCAACATCGGCAACAAGAGCGATGCGGCGGACGCGCGAGCGATCTGGCTAGCTGTCCAACAGCCGGGCAAGCACGTTACCGTAAAGACCGAAACGCAGCAGGCAGTACTTGCCATGCATAGGGTTCGGGAGCAGCTTCTACCTCGGGCTGACCGGGGTCGCTTGCGGCTGGTACTATCGCAAGGTGCTGACGCAGGGTCCGTGGGCCGTCGTGACCCATGTCATCTGGCCGGTGGCAAGCGGGCTCTTCCTCTTTTTCATCGCGGTCTACAGCATCCCGACCTTCGACTGGGCCACCAATGTCGTCGGCAGGCCGGCATTCTCATCGGTATCGTTCCGCTGCTGCTGAACCGCAAAAAGATCTGGGTAGCCCGGCGAGGCTGATCCGGCTGGGCGCCTGGCATTGGCCGCACGGGTCACCCGCTGACCCGTGCGAGCGGTGGAATTCGCGCATCGCCTCCCCGCGGCTGTCTTCAGCATGACAAATTCGTCATTTTGCCGTCATGTTATCGATGTCAGCGCCCGGATAATCTTGTGCCATGCCGCAAGGTACCGGCCGGGCGAACACCGCGGTACCGACTGACGGACATCGAGCCATACGGCGTTGTCGAGACAATCGGAAACGGATACATGCAAACGCACTTCGGCAGACGCACCTTCGTGAAGGGATTGGGGGCCGCCGGCCTTGCCGGCGGGCTTGGCCTGTGGCGTCCCCCAGTCTGGGCGATCTCGAGCCCGGGCCAACCCCATGTGCTCACGGGCACCCAGTTCGATCTCGATATTGGTCAGACCCCCATCAACATTACCGGCCAGACACGAACGGCCACGCTGATCAACGGCACCCTGCCCGGCCCGGTCCTGCGCTGGCGCGAAGGCGATGACGTTACCCTGCGCGTCGCGAACAAGCTTCAGGCGCAGACTTCCATTCACTGGCACGGCATCCTGCTGCCGAGCAACATGGATGGGGTTCCGGGGCTCAGCTTCAACGGTATCGACCCCGGCGAAACGTTCACCTATCGCTTCAGGGTGAAGCAACACGGCACCTATTGGTACCACAGCCATTCGGCCTTGCAGGAGCAGACGGGCGTGTACGGCCCGTTGGTCATCGACGCGAAGGATCCGGAGCCGTTCAAGTATGACCGGGATTACGTGGTCATGCTCTCCGATTGGACGGATGAAGACCCGCGGCGAATCCTGGCAAAGCTCAAGAAGCAGTCCAATTACTACAACTTTCACCAGCGCACGATCGCCGACTTCTTTCACGACGTCAGAACCCAAGGGTGGAGCGCGACAATCGCCGACCGAAAGATGTGGGCAGAGATGCGCATGAGCCCGACCGATCTGGCGGACGTCAGCGCCTACACGTACACGTATTTGATGAACGGGCAGGCGCCCAACGGCAACTGGACGGGCATCTTTCGCCCGGGCGAGCGCATCCGCCTGCGCTTTATCAATGGGTCGGCCATGACCTATTTCGACGTGCGAATGCCCGGCCTCAAGATGACGGTCGTGGCGGCCGCTGGGCAATACGTCAATCCGGTCAGCGTGGATGAGTTCCGGATCGCGGTCGCCGAAACGTACGATGTGATCGTTGAGCCGGCGAACGGATCGGCTTATACGATCTTTGCTCAGTCGATGGATCGAACCGGCTTTGCCCGCGGCACGCTGGCCGTGCGCGAAGGGTTGGCGGCCGAGGTGCCCTCCCTCGACCCGCGCCCGCTGCTCACGATGGATGATATGGGCATGGGCGGCATGGATCACAGCGCAATGCCCGGCATGGATATGTCGAGCACGAGCGACGACGCGATACAGACCATGGATGGCACGCCTGCCAAGGATCCCAACGCCATGCCGGGCATGGATATGTCCAGCATGAGCGGTGAAAACCTGCAGACCATGGACGGCACGTCGAGCACGGATCCGGGGGCGATGCCGGGCATGGACGGCATGTCGGGATCGGCCACCGGCGCTGCGGCGGGCATGTCTGGCATGGATCACGGAGCCATGTCCGGCATGGGCGCCATGGGTGCGATGCAATCGCATCCCGCAACGGAAAGCGGAAATCCGCTGGTCGATGCGCAAGCCATGAGCCCCACGCCACGGCTCTCCGATCCAGGGATCGGACTGCGCAACAACGGACGTCGCGTGCTCACCTATGCCGACCTCAAGAGCACATTTTCCGATCCCGACGGACGTGAGCCGACGCGCACGATCGAACTGCACCTGACCGGCCACATGGAAAAGTTCGCCTGGTCGTTCGATGGCGTGAAGTTTGCGGACGCGAAGCCGATTCGCCTCAAGTACGGCGAGCGGGTCAGGCTGGTGCTGGTCAACGACACGATGATGACGCACCCGATTCATCTCCATGGCATGTGGAGCGATCTGGAGGACGAAGAAGGCAAGTTCATGGTGCGCAAGCATACGATCGATATCGCCCCTGGGTCGAAGCGAAGCTATCGCGTCACGGCCGACGCCCTTGGGCGATGGGCCTATCACTGCCACCTGCTTTTCCATATGGAGACGGGGATGTTTCGCGAAGTACGCGTGGAAGAATGATGCGAATGGATAAATCGATGTCGTCGACGATCCCGCGACGCCTCCACCGAATCGCCCTGGCCTTCGGCGTGTCGGCCGCCTTCGGTCACGCCGTTCCTGTCCTTGCGCAGTCGGCGGCTTCCCCGGCGCACGCGCACGTTCAGGCCGCGTCGGGGGACGTGGAGATTCAACCCATGCAACCCGCCGCATCGACCCCGACCGCGTCTCCGGTCCCGCCGCTCACCGACGCGGATCGCAATGCCGTATTCCATGGCGGGCATATGCACGATATGGGCGACGCGCAGATCAACTACCTGGTGCTGTTCGACAAACTGGAATGGCAACGCGCCGGCGGCGGCAATGCGTTGAACTGGGAAGGCACAGCCTGGGTGGGCGGCGATATCGACCGCTTGTGGATCCGTTCGGAAGGCAAGCGGACGGGACATGGTTTGGAGGACGCGGAAGTCCAGGCGCTTTGGGGTCATGCGATCAGTCCATGGTGGGACGTGGTCGGGGGCGTTCGCCACGACTTCAAGCCGGGACGGTCCCAGACGTGGGCCGCGTTAGGCCTGCAGGGGCTCGCGCTGTACAACTTCGACGTGGAGGCAACCGCCTATGTCGGCCAGGCCGGGCAGGCCGCCGCCAGGCTGGAAGGCAAATACGAGTTGCTCATTACCAACCGACTGGTGCTTCAACCGACGGCGGAAATCAATATCTACGGCAAGAACGATGCAAGCCGGGGTATCGGTGCGGGCCTGTCGTCCACCTCGCTCGGCTTGCGCCTGCGATATGAACTCGATCGCCAATTCGCCCCTTATATCGGTGTCAACTGGGACCGAAGCTACGGAAATACGGCGCGTTTCGCCGAGCAGGAGGGCCAGCGACGCAGCGAAGTGTCCTTTGTTGCGGGCGTTCGCGCCTGGTTCTGAGTCGGCGTTCGCACGTCCGGCGCACGACGTCCCCCCCTTTTTTTGCCTCACCCATTACCCACGGAGTTACCGATGAATCTTCGACACGTCGCCTCTCGCATCGCGGTGATCGCCGCCACTGGAGCCCTTGCCTCGGTCGCCTATGCGCATCCCAAGCTGTTGTCCTCGACGCCGCAGGAAAATGCCGAAGGCGCGGCGCCCGAAAAGATCGAGCTGCACTTTTCCGAGAACCTGATGACCCAATTTTCCGGCGCGGCGCTCGTCATGACGGGCATGCCGGGCATGTCCAGCCATGCGCCGATGCGGGTTGCCGCAAAGGTGTCGGGCAGCGACGATCCCAAGGTCATGGTCATCGCGCCGTCGCAACCCCTGCCGGCCGGCACCTATCGCGTCGACTGGCGCGCCATTTCTTCCGACACCCATCCGGTGACCGGGAAGCTTTCGTTCACGGTGAAGTGATCGGCATGGACAGTTGGGTCAACATCGCCGTCCGGTTCGCGCTCTACCTGGATCTCATGCTGCTTTTCGGATTGCCGCTCTTCGGGCTCTACGCGTTGCGGCGCCATGAACGACATTCCACGGATTTCGTGAGGCCGCTGCGCTCGCTGCTCGTGGCGCTGGTTGCCATCGGCATCGCGTTGTCTGTCGGCAGCATGATCGTAATGGGCAAAGCCATGACCGGCGCGTCCGATTACGCCTCGATCGGGGCGCACGCGTTTTCGATGCTGATCTCCGGTACGGCCTTCGGCGCGGCGTGGCTGGCTCGCATCGCCGCCCTGGCGGCAAGTCTTGCCGCCGCGCTCGCCCTTGCACGCCGCCCTACGACGTCGCTGGCGGTGGCCACCGTCTCCGGCGGTATCGCGCTGGTTACGCTGGCCTGGGGCGGACATGGGGTGATGGACGAAGGGGACAAAGGTGTCCTCCACCTCACGTCCGATGTCTTCCACCTCATTGCGGCCGCCGGATGGGTGGGCGCATTGACGGCATTCGGGCTGCTACTGCGCGTGGATCATTCGACGCCGCAAGCGCGCATCGCCCTGTTGAGCCGGACGCTGAACAGTTTTGCGGTCGTGGGCGCCATGATCGTCGTGACGCTCGTCGCCACCGGACTGATCAACTACGGCATGATCGTCGGTCCCACGTTGCGCGGTCTGTTCACCACCTCCTATGGGCAGTTGCTCGTCGTGAAGCTGGCACTCTTTGGCCTGATGCTCGGCCTCGCGGCGGCGAATCGCTACCATTTGGCGCCCTTGCTCGAGATCCGGGTACAAAGCGGGGATTTCCAGGGGGCGATATCCGCGCTGCGCCGGAGTCTCTTTATCGAAGCCAACGCTGCCACGGCGATCCTCGCTGTGGTCGCGGCGCTAGGCACGTTGAGCCCCGAATGACCGGGAGGGACGCCGCGGCATGCGCCGCGGACGTCCAGGCCGGGCATGGGATAATGCCTCGCTGCGCGGATGACGCCCACCCACGGCTCTGGCGGCATCGGCCGCCGGCCCGCCCAATTCTGATATGCGCATACTCATAGTCGAAGACGAGCCCAAAATGGCCGCCTACCTCAGGAAGGGTCTGATGGAGGCAAGCTATACCGTCGACACGGCGAACAACGGCAAAGACGCGCTGTTTCTCGCGCTGCACGAAGATTTCGATCTGATCGTGCTTGACGTGATGCTCCCGGAACTGGATGGCTTCGAAGTCCTCAAGCGCCTGCGTATACAAAAGCAGACGCCCGTGCTTCTGCTGACGGCGCGGGACACCGTGGAAGACAAGGTGACCGGCCTGGAGCTGGGTGCGGACGACTATCTGTCGAAACCGTTCGCCTACGCGGAATTCCTGGCCCGGATTCGATCACTCCTGCGGCGTGCTCCACGGGGTGTGCGAGACACGCTGGTCATCGCGGATCTTGAAATCGACCTGATCAAGCGCCGTGTGCGCAGGGGGCAGATCCGGGTCGACCTCACGGCGCAGGAATTCTCTCTGCTTCAGTTGCTGGCCGAGCGCCAGGGCGAGGTGCTGACGCGAACGTTCATTACCTCGCAGATATGGGACATGAACTTCGACAGTGACACGAACGTCGTCGATGTCGCCGTCAAGCGGCTGCGCGCCAAGATCGACAATGCCTTCGAGAACAAGCTGCTGCAC